>JARRPA010000041.1:0-9055 GCA_037383305.1 Gemmatimonadota bacterium
ACTGCTGCGATCTTCTCGGCCAGTTCCGGATCGGTCGCGCCGAACAGCGAGAGCTGGTTTCGGCCTCGATCGACCAGGTGCGCCAGCCGCGTCCCCCCGTCCGGCCCGTCCTCGAGCTCGTGCAGGACCTCGAAGGCGCGGTCGATGACGGGACGTGGTACGCCGGCGAGCCGGGCCACGTGGACACCGTAGGAACGGTCGCATCCGCCCGGCTCGAGCCGCCGCAGGAACACGATTTCGTCGCCGGTCTCCCGCACCGCGACGTTCCACGCCTCGACGCCGGGCAGCGAGTCCGCCAGCTCGACGAGCTCGTGGTAGTGCGTGGCGAACACCGTGCGCGCGCCCAGCTCCTGATGGATATGCTCGGTGACGGCCCAGGCGATGGCCACTCCGTCGTAGGTCGATGTGCCTCGGCCGATCTCGTCGAGCAGGACGAGGCTCCGGTCGGTGGCCCCGTTGAGAATCGTCGCCGTCTCGGTCATCTCGACCATGAACGTACTCTGGCCGCGCGCGAGACTGTCGGAAGCTCCGACGCGGGTGAATACTCGGTCGCACAGGCCGATCGTAGCACGGTCGGCCGGCACGAAGGATCCGACCTGGGCCATGAGCGCGATCAGTCCGACCTGACGAAGAAGCGTCGACTTTCCCGCCATGTTCGGTCCGGTGAGGATCATGACGAATCCATCGCGATCCAACCGGATGTCGTTGGGGATGAAATCTTCTCGCGCGATCCGGCGCTCCACCACGGGGTGTCGTCCCGCGACGATCTCCAGACCGAAGTCGCGGCTGAGTTCAGGCCGCACGTAGCCGTCACGCTCGGCGCTCTCGGCGAGGGAAGCATGAACGTCCAGCTCCGCGATCCTCCCGGCAGTCGCCTGGATCCGGGGCACCTGCGCCGCGACCTCCTCGCGAAGGGCCAGGAACAGCTCCGCTTCGGTCTCGGCGATCTTCGCTTCGGCGTCGAAGACCTTCGCCTCCCAATCCTTCAGCTCCGGCGTGATGAAGCGCTCGGCATTCGCCAGCGTCTGCTTTCGGTCGTACCTCTCGGGCACCCTCCCGAGGTTGGATCGGGTCACTTCGATGTAGTACCCGAAGACCTTGTTGTAGCCGACCTTCAGGCTCTCGATCCCCGTGTTCGAGCGCTCCCGCGCCTGGAGTTGGGCGATCCAGTCGACCGCCTCATCGCGGGTCCGGCGGAGCTCGTCCAGCTTCGGGTCGAACCCTCGCCGGAGCACTCCGCCGGAGGCGAGGGCCACCGGTGCGTCGGGATCGATCGCCGATTCGATCCGTGCGCGCAGATCGGCGAGATCGTCGAATCCCTCGGCGAGTTCCTTCATCCGGGGTGCGTGAGATTCGCAGATCGCCTCGAATATCGAGGGCAATGGTTCCAGGGAGCGCCCCAGCCCCAGCATTTCACGCGGAGAGATGCGGCCCAGTGCGACACGCGTCGAGAGACGCTCGAGATCCCGTATCCCGCCGAGCGCGGAACGAAGGGCGGCGCGGCGCTCCCGGTCCTCCACCAGGTCCTCCACGGCATCGAGCCTGCGCTCGATCGCTGCGAGATCCACCAGTGGACGGAGAATTCGGCGGCGCAGCAATCGCCGGCCCATCGGCGTGCGAGTCCGGTCCAGCACCTCGACGAGAGTACCGCCCTCGCCGGCTCTCAAGGGTTCGACGATCTCGAGATTCCTGCGGGTCATCTCGTCCAGGTGGAGGTGGCGGCCGATCCGGTGCACGTGGGGCGTCCGCAGGTGAGCGACCCCGGCCGGCCTCAGCTCCTCGAGGTACGCCGCCATCGCCCCGGCCGCGGCCAGGAGATGCCGATCCGCGGGAAGCTCGAATCCGAACCCCTCGACTCCGGTGGTACGATACACCCGGCGCAGGGCCTCGGCCGCGACCTCCGCTTCGAAGCGCCAGGGTTCACGACGGGTGACGATCCAGGGTCCGTCGGGCGGATCGACGCCGGAGGCTGGGACCACCAGCTCGGCGGGTTCGATCCGGCTGAGCTCATCGGCCAGAGCGCCCGCATCACACTCCCAGACCTCCACCTCGCCGGTCGAGAGATCCGCCGTGGCGATACCGAGCGGTGTCTCCCCGGCGATCACGGCAACGAAATTGTTGCGTCCCCCTTCCAGCAGAGAGTCGTCGATGGCGGCACCGGGTGTGACGATCTCGACGACCTCCCGCCGAACGAGTCCCTCGGCCTGAGCCGCATCCTCGACCTGCTCGCAGATCGCCACCCGGCACCCGGCGCGCACCAGGCGCGGGAGGTATTCGGGGAGCGCTTTCACCGGCACGCCGGCGAGAGGAACGTCGGAGGATCCGTTGTTACGGGAGGTCAGGGTGATTCCGAGCAGTCGGCTCCCCTCCCGGGCGTCCTCGAAAAACATCTCGTAGAAGTCGCCGACGCGAAAAAAGAGGATGCAGTCGGGGTGTTTCGACTTCACGTCGAGGTACTGCTGGATCAGCGGAGTATGGCTGGTGGCCCCGGTCATGGACGATCCGCCACGACGATCGCCTCGAGTCCTTGCGAACGCAGGCCGACCGCCATGCGTGCGGCGTCCTCCTTGCGGGCGAAATGCCCGACCCTCACCCGGTAGAGGGGCGTCGTGCCGTCGGGCTCCTGAATCCAGGCCTCGAATCCCGCGCTGGAAGCTCGCAGGCGCACGTCCTCGGCCGCGCTGAGGGTCCCGAAGGCGCCGAGCTGGACCGTGAATCGGCCGGCGAGCCCTTCCGGAAATCGTCCCTCGCCGCAGAGCGCCAGACCCGCGTTCGCCTGCACCGTGACGGGGTCCGCCGGATCGCTGCCCGCCGCCCTTTCCCAGGCCTGGCACGCAGCCGCCGGGTCCCCCAGGGATTCGAGGGCGAATCCCGTCCACAGCCACGACTCCGGCACCCTCGGACTCGCCGGAAAGTCGTCCCGCAACAGATCGAGATCGTCGATCGCCAGGGCCGGGCGGCCACTCATCAGTCTCAGCTGCGCGAGGCGCAGCCGCGCGAGAGCCCCGTATTCTTCTCCTCCGACGACCGCGGCCTCCATGTACGCCAGCTCCGCGGAATCTGCGTCTTCGGTCAGCCGGGCCCGAAGCACGAGCGCCTTTCCCTGGTCTTCACGCGCCGCACCGGTCGCATTCGAAGCCGCCCACTCCGACAGGTATTGTCGGGCCCGGTCGATGTCTCCCGCGTCGGCCGCGAGTTCCGCCGCCTCCAGCGGGTCGCCCGACTGAGCGGTGGCCGGACCGGCAGGCAGGAGAGCTGCAGCCAGGCCGAGCAGCGCTCGAAGGACGATACGGACAGGACGCCTCCCGCCCGGCCGGTGATCGATGAGCGCTCTCACATCGCTCCCTTCCGCTGCGCCTCGAGTCGGAGCAGCAGATTCTCGATCACCGCGTGATCGGTGTGTCCCGTCTTCGCCTGCGTGTCGGCCTCCTGCATCAGAGCCAGCGCCTGGTCGATCCCGGCCGGTGTCCATCGCCGCGCCTGAGCGACCCAGGATTTCGCCTTGAACTTCAGATACGGCTTGCCCGCCTGGCGCAGAACCTCGATTACGCCTCCGGCGCCGCTCTCCGCGGCGATCCCCAGATAGAGATGGTGCTCCACCAGGCCGATGAGCAGCCCGACCGCGTTCTCGCCGGGCATGGCGAGCAGCAGAGGCAACTGACGCCGCGCTTCCATGTACCGCCGGTCACCTACCAGATTCAGCCACGCCCAACGATCGATGTCCCTCACGTTCGGCACGAGGCTCCGCACGAGCTCGCGGTCAACGACGTCGCCGGGTGCCGCCGCCGCCAGCTTTGCCAGTTCTGCGTCCAGCAGTCCCAGGTCCGATCCGACCGCCGCCGACAGGGCCTCGGCGGCATCCCCGTGCAGCGTCACCGAGTGATGTTCCTGCGCTCGCTCGATCAACCATCCCGGGACTTCCGAATCGCGCGGCGCCGACCACTCGAGGGAAGTCGTGTCCCTCTTGAGACGAACGTAGAACTTCTTCTTCGATCGATCGGGAATCGTGGCCGTGACGATCAACGTCAGACCGGGAGGAAACCGGTCCAGCGTCTCCTCGACCACCTTGCACCCCGTGGGTGTCAGCCGTTCCGCTTCGTGCAGCAGCACGACCCGGCGCGCGGCCATGACGGGCGCCATGGCGAGCGACGCGGCCAAGGCCTCGGGCGTGACGTCGGCACCACGGTACACGTCGAGGTTGAAGTCACGCGTTGCGGGATCGACCGCGGCATCGGCCAGGCGGCGTGCCGCCTCGTCGCGGAGGCGACCGGCGTCTCCATGAAAAAAGAAAGCGCCGTCGAGGGATTCCTCGACGACGATCTGTTCGAACCGCTTTTCGGCGGCGAGACTCACGCCGGAAGTGTCGGCCGGCTCAGTGGCCGAACGACGCGGATGCCTGGATCCAGGAGTCGGACTCCAGAATCAAGGTCGGGTGCATGGTCGTTCTCGGCTGCCAGACGACGGCGCCTGATTCCAGAATCCGTGCCTGACGCACCGGAGCCTCCACGAAATGGCCCTGTCGGAACAGACTCGGGACTTCCTCGGGTGACGCCGGTGGAACGTACGCGGCCACGGGATCGAGCTGCATCTCCATCGGCACCGCAGCGGCGAACGGAAGCCAGAACAGGGCCAGAATGCCTACCGCAGCGACACCTACGAGCGCCGCGGCGCCTGCGAACCGGTGCGCCGGCATGTCCCCGAGTCCCTCGTCGATGTTGTAGAGTCGGTGCTGGAGGCGGGGCATGAAGTCTTCGTCGGGTTCGGCGCAGGGAAGCTGGGAGAGAAGCTCGCCGGCCGCTCGGAGGACCCTGTCGTAGCGGGCGCAGCAGGGGCAGGCGGCGACATGTTCGCGAAACTCGGCCTCCCGGTCCGGCGTCAGAATGCCGTCGCGGAAGTCGGAATATTCCTGTATGAACCGATCACAGTCGCAGTGCATCGTTCCGTTCGATCGCAGCCGGAGCCGCTCAGTGTCAGAGGTGCCATTGCCTGCGCCCGAACCCCGGACGCGTTCCCGTTCGTGGCTGTGATACCGGGCTGAGGAAAGCGGGTTCCCGGCCGCCCGGCCAACGGATCCCCCGATGCACGAAGGCGGCCCGCAGGCCGCCTTCGGCATCGACCGCCCGACACACCCACCATGATCAGTCGAGCATCGGCCCGATGATCTGCGCGAACTTGTTCCGAGCCCGGTTCAATCGCGACTTCACGGTTCCGAGCGTCACCCCCGTGATCTCGGAGATCTCCTCGTACGTCTTCCCTTCCATCTCACGCAGCACGAAGACGACCCGATGATGCTCCGGCAACTCCGCGACCGCCTGTTCGACCTGCTCCCGCAGGTGTCGCTTACGGAAGAGGTCGTCCGGCGAGTACGAGTTGTCTTCCCATTGGAGAGGTCGATGATCGGCCTCCCAGTTCTTCTTGATCGCCTGAAACAGAACCATCGGGTTGCGCGAGCGGTTCCGCAGCTCGTTCTTCGCCAGGTTGCTCGCGATCGTATAAATCCAGGTCGAAAATTTCTTGGTCGGGTCGAAGCGGTGCAGATGCCGGTACACCCGAACAAACGTCTCCTGCACCAGGTCCTCGGCTCGATCCCTGTCGCCGATGGTCCGATAAATGAAGTTCAGCAACCGCAGGTGGTAGCGATCCGCGAGCTCGTGGAACGCGCGCCGTCGGCCTCCGAGATACTCGGCGACCAGTGCCGCATCGTCCAGCGCCTTCAGATCGACGGACTCGCTGCCTGCCGCAGCCTGCGCCGTGGCTTTTTCCAGCCGGATTCCCGTCATCTCAGCTCCTTATCGACCGGATCGCTGGCGACCCGGCAATCACCGACGCTCTCCCGTCCGGCTGCTCCGGACGGCGACGTCGAACTCGAACGCTTCCGTACAAGGGCGTACGACATCAACTGGAGCTCGATCCTGTCCCCGTTGATGGGACACGCGATCAGCCCGAAACGTTGCCTCGCCCGCCGCGATCGGATCCGCAGATCCGGCGTTCCGCCAGCAGCAGGGCGATCATCGTCTTCGCGTCGTCGATCTCACCCGATTCCACCCGCTCCAGCGCTTCG
Organism: Gemmatimonadota bacterium; assembly: GCA_037383305.1. Taxonomy (GTDB): domain Bacteria; phylum Gemmatimonadota; class Gemmatimonadetes; order Palauibacterales; family Palauibacteraceae; genus Carthagonibacter. Next base: position 6,062 of record JARRPA010000041.1, read on the forward strand.
CGGAGCGTCATCTCATGTCGCTCGATGAACTCGTGCGCCTCGAGCGCTTCCTCTCCCGAAGCCAGATCGGTGGCCAGGAAGAGGTGAATTCGTTCGTCCGTGAACCCGGGCGTCGTCCAGATCGTGGTCAACGGCACCAGTTCCGTCGCCCGGATTCCCGTCTCCTCGCGCAGCTCCCTCGCGGCGCAGGCTTCCGGTGTCTCACCTTCGTCCAGTTTTCCGGCGGGCAGTTCCCAGATCCGGCCCCCGGTCGCATGCCGGTGCTGTCGGATCAGCACTACGGCCGGCTCGGGACCGCGAGGCCATTCGCCCGCCCGGAATACGGGCAGGACCGCCGCGGCTCCTCGGTGCCGGACGATCTCGAGCTCTCCTTCGCTGCCGTCCGGAAAACGGACCCGCTCGACATTCAAATCGAGCACACGCCCCCGGAACACGGAACGACTCTCGATCGTTCCCGCTTCGTCTTGCAAGGGCCGTTGTCCGCTGTCTGTTCGTTTGACGAGGGTCAAGGCGAAAAGGTAACCGAAAAAGTCCCGAAAATCAAGGTTCGTAACGATCCCGCACATGACCCAGGGAGCCCAGATCCGAACGAATCCGGGTGGCATCTCCCACCGCCACCAGCGTCAACCCTTTCCGGTCCAGATACTTCGCAGCGACCCGGATCACATCTTCCACTCCTACCTCCCTGACCCGACGTGGCAAGGTCTCCCACCAGTCCTTCGGAAGACCGTAGCCGACCCGTTCCGCCTCTTTCGCAGCCACCTGACTGGTCGTCTCGAACTGTCGGGGCAGCGAAAGAACGAGGGCGTTCTTCGCGAGCTCCATCTCCTCCTCGGAGGGCGGTCGCTCCGTCATGCTCGCGATCTCGGCGAGCATCTCCTCGAAGGCGCGCGCGGTGACCGGGGTGTCCACCGCCGCCCGGGCGACGAAAGGTCCGGGCGCACGACGGAGCGAGAAGCCCGAACGCGCACCGTATGTCCAACCCTTGTCCTCCCGGAGGTTCAGGTTCAGTCGCGAATTGAACAGCCCCCCAAGAATCGCGTTCATTACGAGGACGGGCACTTCGTCCGGTTCTCCGCGAGCCAGACCGAGGGCGCCGACTCGGATCTCCGACTGTTCGCTTCCCGGTCGGTCGACGAGGATCACTTCCCCGGCAGCGGCGGCAGGACCCCGGAAGACCTCGACAGGCCCGGAGGGTTCTCCGGGCGACCATTGATCAAAGCGATTCTCGAGCCGATCGAAGAACCGGTCCGGATCGACATCACCTGCCGCGACCAGGAACGCCTCACCGGGCCGGTAGCTCGCCTGCCAGAATGCCTCTACTGCATCCCGGTTCAGCGCTTCGAGCGTATCGAGCTGTCCCCGGACCGAGCGTCCGTACGGGTGCGCTCCGAAGATCGCCTCGGAAAGAACCTCGCCGGCCACTTCGACCGGTTCGTCGGCGCTGCGGCGCACTTCATCCATGCGCTCGGCTCGAACCCGCGCGACCTCCTCGTCGGGAAAGTCCGGCGCCAGAAGCACGGTGGACAGGTAGTCGAGCGCGTCGTCCAGCGTGTCCGACAGGCTGTGCACGGAGAAGCGCGCGGAGTCGTAGCCCACCCCACTTCCCACCGAGGCGCCCATGTGGTCGAGCCACCCCGCGAGTTCCATCGCGGACCGCCCGCCGGCCCCGGCTTGTAGTACCCTCGCGGTCAGAGCCGCGACCCCGGCCTGCGGTGATGACTCGAATGCCGACCCGGCGTTGGCGACGAGCTGGATCGCGACTTCGGGAAGTCGGGCGACCCGTGCGACGCGGACTCGGAATCCGTGCGCCAGCCTGGACTCGACGAACTCGGGCATCGCGGGCGGGGGCGTCGGTCTCGAAGGCGGCGCGGCCCTCCGGTCGACGATCGTCATCTCAGCCCTCCGTCATGGGGACCACATACAGTGCGGTCCGCCCGGAGGGATCGAGAATCGAGGAGGCGGCCGAGGCCACTTCATCGCCCGTGATGGACTCGTACCTCGCTCCGACCCGGTTCAGGTAATCCGGATCGTCGCGCAGCACGGCCGCGTGAGCCAGGAGATCGGCGCGGCGGGTCACGGAATCGAGCTGCCGCAGCAACTGTCGGCGGGCCCGGTTTCTCGCTCCTTCGATCTCGCGACTCTTGGGCCCGTCGGCTCGTAAGGTATCGAGCACGTCCGTCACTGCCGCTTCGAGTTCAGCGGCCGGGACACCGGGACGACCCGTGGCCACGACCCAGAGCATCCCGACGCACTCCGTCGGCCATGCAAAAGCGCTGACATCCGCCGCGACCTTCCTCTCGTACACGAGCGACCGGTAGAGCCGCGAGCTCTTTCCCTCCGACAGAAGAGAGCAGAGAACGTCGGCCGGCTCGAAACCCGGGTCGGGAAAGGGCGGGGCGTGAAACAGCAGATAGATCCGTGGCACGCTCACCCGATCGGACAGGACCGCCGCACCCTCCACGCCCTCCTCGAGAACCGGGACGGCCAACTCGGTCGGGGTGGCTCGCGCCGGAATCTCGCCGAACCAGTGCTCTGCGCGCGTGAACGCGGCATCGGGCTCGACGGCGCCCGAAATCACGAGAACGGCGTTGTTCGGACCGTACCAGCCGTCGAACCACTCGCGCACATCCTCGAGCGAAGCGGCGTCGAGGTCCTCCATGTAGCCGATCGTGGGGTGCCGGTACGGGTGACCCGGGGGGAAGGCGCGCTCCAGCATTGTCTCGACGGCCCGGCCGTACGGTCGGTTCTCGTATGACTGGCGGCGCTCGTTCTTCACCACGCTCCGCTGGTTGTCGAGTTTCTCCTGCGTAATGGCCGGCAGGAAGAAGCCCATCCGGTCGGACTCCAACCAGAGGGCCAGGTCCAGGTCGCCCGAGGGAAGGGTCTCGTAGTAGTTGGTGCGATCGAACCAGGTCGTGCCGTTCAGGGTCCCCCCGGCCGCCTGAATGCGTCGGAAATGCTCGCCCTCGGGCACGTTCTCCGATCCCTGGA
>JARRPA010000041.1:9116-9717 GCA_037383305.1 Gemmatimonadota bacterium
GGCTCGTTGCGGCTTCCGACGTGATACATGAGATGGGTGGCGACGAGAGGCGCCGAATCGTCGAAATGCGCGATGACGCGCAGGCCGTTGTCGAGCGTCCGCTGCTCGATCGGGAATCCTGCTTCGGCCCCGGCTCGGTGTCTCGTCAAGCTCCCTCTCAGTCCCATCTCTGCGAATGTGGAGAACGGGCTCCGGGTCCGGGAGCGCCGGGGGGCGGGAAGATACCGGGCGCCGGACTGGTGCTCAACCGGTCGGCTCATGCGGAGATCTGAATCGAGTTCTTGCAGGACACCACAGCGGAAGGTCCGCCACAGGATTCGTCGGGCACCAATCTCGCGGCTCGCGAGCCGTGATCGGAGAGAATCAAGCGTATTCGCGCCGGGCGTCAAGTGATTTTCCAGCAACTATTTAGGGCGACGACTCCCAAGGGTCCATTTCCCGAACCGCACCCCGCAGAGGCTTCCGGCCTGCGCCTTGCCCCCAACCCCGGGCAAGTACGGCCCCAAGACGGCCGACGCGGAGCATCGACCGGAGAGTTCCTCCGGGCAACGGAATACCATTTCAGACGGGGGAACCCAGCAATGAGGAAACTGCTTCTCTG
>JARRPA010000042.1:0-9004 GCA_037383305.1 Gemmatimonadota bacterium
CGGTCGGTGCCGGCGTCCGGCACGGCAGCGCCTGTCGCGGTGAGGCCCGGGCATTCGATTTTACTCGAATCGAGAGGCTATAAACATCTATATGAATAGCATTAAGCCCCGAGTTCGATTTGCACCGAGCCCCACCGCGACACCTGCCGCCGTTCAGGACGCCGGCACCGACCGTGCAACTGGCCGGCGAGTGGCGGGCTCCCGACCGGAGTCCCATCTTGCACCCGGAACGGATCGGACGCCAGCAGCGGCGGAAAGGGCCGAACGCCCGCGAGCGAGGCGTACCGGACCCCAGGGCGTAGTGACGCAGGAGCGTAACTGATGGCCGAGACGAGACCGGTGTATCTGCTTCCCGGACTTCGGAGCCCGTTCACCCGGATGGACCGAGAGCTCTCGCGGTACGACGCGATGAGGCTGTCGATACCCGTGGTGCAGCAGACGGTGGCCGGTCCGCGCGGCACCGGCCTGGATCGTTCCGGCGATGTGGACATGTTCGTCTGGGGCGCGGTCGTTCCGAACATCGAGATCAGCAACTGGGCCCGCGAGATCTGGCTCGATTCCGGCCTCGATCCCCACGTGCCGGCATGGTCTGTCGTCCAGCAGTGCGCGACCAGTCTCGCCGCCGCGACGCAGGCAGCCGCAGCGATCCGAGTCGGACGCGGCGAACTGGCCCTGTGCGGCGGCGTGGACTCCATGTCGGACACGCCGATCGGGCTGTCGAAAGGACTCAGCCGCGCGCTGCGTCGGGCGGGCTCGGCCCGCGGCGCAGGCGCCGTGTTCGGGCATCTGCGGGCGATACGTCCGGGGGATGTTCGACTCGCGGTTCCGGCGGTCAAGGAGCGCGCGACCGGCAAGTCGATGGGCGAGCACTGCGAGGAAATGGCGAAACGGTGGCGGATCGAGCGCGAAGAGCAGGACCGCTATTCCGTCGCGAGCCATCGGAAGGCGGTCGCGGCCGGCGCGGAAGGCTTCTTCCGCCCGCTCCTCGTCGCGCCCGGGACCTTTCCCGTCGATGCGGATACCCTGCCCCGCGCGGACACGTCGTTCGAGGCGCTTTCCGCTCTCCGGCCCGTGTTCGATCGTCAGTCCGGAACTCTGACCGCGGGCAACTCGTCGCCCCTCACGGACGGCGCCGCCAGTTGCTGGGTGACAGGAGAGGCGGGACTCGGTCGTCTCCCGGATTCGCTACCGCGCGTGAGGCTGCTCGACTGGGAGCAGGCCGCGATCGATCCCCACCGGGAAGGTCTTCTGATTGCGCCGGCCATCGCGATCCCGAGGCTTCTTCGGCGAAACGGGTTGAGCTACGGGCAGATCGATCTCTGGGAGATTCACGAGGCGTTCGCGGCGCAGGTGCTGTGCACGATCGCTGCGCTGGAGGACCAGGAATGGCTCGCGGAACATGCGAAGGTAACCGGGAGTCTCGGGCCGTTTCCGCGCGACCGCGTGAATCCGAACGGCGGCAGCATTCCGATCGGACATCCGTTCGGAGCCACCGGGGCGAGGATCCTGTCGCAATGCGCCATCGAGCTCGCCGGCCGGAGCGCCGGCACGAAGGCCGTCGTGAGCGTCTGCGCAGCGGGAGGCCTCGGGCACGTCGCTCTTCTCGAAGCGCTCTGACCGCGAGAACGGTCGGGATCGGATCGCCTGGCTCAGACCGCGGCGGTGCTCGCTTCTGCTCCCCGCCTCTGCCCGCCGATCGCGTCGATCGCCCGGCCCGATTCCGGCCCGGAATAGCGCGTGACCCAGGCGAGCCTGACCAGCAGCAGGAACAGTAACGCGCCGAGGCCGACGTGGGCCGCGCGAAGAACCCCGTCGAGCATGGTGAGAACCATGGCGGCGCCGACGGCCAGCTGCACGAGCGCCGCAGCGGTCACCGTGAATGCGATCCGCCGCGATGGTCCGTCACCGGGGCGCGCCCGTTGAACCGCGAAGGGCAGCAGCAGGCACCAGGCGACGAATACATATGCGAGGATCCGATGTCCCCAGTGGATATGGATCAGCGGATTGTCTCCCGCTGGCATCCATGAACCGTTGCATGCGGGAAAGCCGATGCACGCGGGCCCGGCATCGAAGTTGGCGACCAATCCGCCGGCCACCACCACGACGAATCCGAATATGGCACTCCACAGCGTGATCCTCGAGGCCCGGTCGATCTGCCGGACGTGCCCCGGTGCCAGCGCTTCGCTCGCAGCGACCGTCAGCGTCGCGAGAAGCGCCATCGCAGTGCTCAGGTGCAGAATCACCGTTACCGGTGGCAATTCCAGCCATACGGTGACCGCGCCGAGGAGTATCTGGACGACCAGCAGTGTCACGGCCAGCAGGCTGTAACGACGCAGGCGTACCCAGCTTCCCGACACCGGGACGTCGATCGCGGGTCGGTCGCGGTTCACGGAGCGGAAGGCGCTGACCGCCAGCCAGACCACGATCACGGAGACGGCCAGAGCCGCCAGGCGATGTCCGTACTCGATCGCGGTCGGAAGGTCCATCGGCGGAATCAGCCGCCCGTTGCAGAGAGGCCAGTGGTCCCCGCAGCCCATGCCGCTGCCGGTGATCCTGACCACGCCGCCGAAGATGATCAGCGCCAGGCTCGCCGCCGCGCCGGCCGCCGCGAGGCGACCCCAGCGGTTCCGGGCTCGGACATATCGAGACAAAGTGCACTCCTCGCCTGATATTCGCCGCAGCGCGTCCGCACGTATGGACCGGACGGGCGAATCGGAATTAGGTTCCCGTTACCACGCGGCGGAAGATAGACGGCGCGGTCGATGATCGCCACGAATTCGGCCGTGCCTGAAACCAGGGGAAAATGATCGACTCGAGCAGCGCCCTCATCCGTCCGGCGTCCCCTCTCCGGCGACTGATGCCGCGCCTCCGACCTCACCGGTACGCCCTGGTGACCGCGGCCGTCGCCCTCGTGGCGAGCGCGGCGATCGGCCTCGCCTTTCCCCTGGTGGTCCGCTACCTGATGGACGCCGCGTTCGAGGTGCGGGACGCGGAGATGCTCAACCGGGTCGCGATCTTCCTCATCGGGCTCTTCGGCATCCAGGCGATTCTGAATTTCGTCCAGGTGTTCCTCCTCGGCGCCACGGCCGAGCGAGTCGTAGCCGGGCTGCGGACGGACCTGTACTCCCATCTGCTGACTCTCTCACCCGGATTCTACACGGACCGGAATTCGGGCGAGCTCACGGCTCGCCTGGCGTCCGACTGTTCGACGCTGGGTACCGTGCTCAGTCACCAGGCAGCCGAGTTTTTCCGCCAGGTCCTGTTCCTGTTCGGCGGACTGGCGCTGCTGGCCGTCCTGCACTCCCGGCTGATGCTCACCACGGTTACGGTCGCGCCGATCGTCGTGCTCAGTGCCTACGCCTTCGGTCAGGTCCTCCGGAAACAGAGCACGAAGGTGCAGGACCGTCTGGCTCAGGCGAATGCGGCGGCCGAGGAAGCGCTCACCCAGATCCCGGTCGTCCAGAGTTTCGTGCGCGAAGGCTGGGAGGAGCATCGCTACGGATCGCGGATTCAGGCCGCCCTGCGGGAAGCCGTGGGCCGGTCTCTCGTGCGCGGAGTGTTCTTCGGGCTCGTGACCTTCATCGCGTTCGGAGGGGTCGCCGTCGTGCTCTGGGTGGGTGGACGCCTGGTCCTCGCTCAGGAGATCACGGCGGGTGAGCTCGTTTCCTTCCTCCTGTACGCGGTCACCGTCGCGGCCGCGATCACGGCGCTGGCTTCACTCTGGTCCGGCTACCAGGAGGCGATGGGAGCGGCCCAGCGCGTCTTCGATCTGATGGACACGGAGCCGGAGATCATGGAGCCGCGACATTCGGAGGCCCTGCCGCCTTCGAGCGACCCGGGGGGCCTCGCCTTCCACGATGTCTGGTTCCGATACGGGCAGGAGGAACCCTGGATCCTGCGGGGACTCAGCGTGGAGGTGAAGCCCGGCGAGGCCGTGGCCCTCGTCGGGCCCAGCGGTGCCGGAAAGACGACGATCGCATCGCTGGTCCCCCGCTTCTGGGATCCGACTCAGGGCCATATCACCCTTCGCGGAACGGATCTGAGGCGTATTCCGCTCATCGAGCTCCGCACCGCGGTCGGCATCGTCCCGCAGGACCCCCTCCTCTTCGCCGACACCGTGGCGGCGAACATCGCGTACGGGAAGCCCGAAGCCACGCCCTCCGAAATCGAGCAGGCGGCTCGTCTCGCACACGCTCACGAGTTCATAGAGCGGCTGGCGGACGGTTACGCGACCCAGGTCGGTGAACGGGGAAGCCGGCTGTCGGGCGGCCAGCGACAACGAATCGCGATCGCGCGGATCTTCTTGAAGGAGCCCGAGATCCTCATCCTCGACGAGGCCACGAGCAGCCTGGACACCGAGAGCGAGCGACTGGTCGAACAGGCACTGGAGAGCGCGATGCGGGGCCGTACGACGCTGATCATCGCCCACCGACTCCGAACCGTCCAGCGAGCGGACCGGGTGCTCGTCGTCGACGGGGGCGAGATACTCGAGCAGGGGCGGCACGGCGAGCTCGCTGCGGCCGATGGACTCTACGCGCGGTTGTACCGCGGCCAGCTGCTCGATCCGGAGCTGGAAGCGCCGGCGGCCGTGATGGAAAGCCCGCTCGAAGATGTGACGGCCGGACTCTGATCGTCAGGAAAATCAGCCGGCAGCGGCCGGAGCTTCCTCGCCCGACAGCAGCTCTTCCACATCGCGCAGCAGAACCTCTTCCGTCTGCGGCCCGATGTAGGTCCTCCGGATCACGCCGTCCGGACCGATCAGCAGGGTGAAGGGATAGCCCGGCGCTCCGAACGTTCCCACCGCGACAGCATCGCTGACGATCCAGATCGGATAATTGATGCCGGCCTCTCCGGCGAAGGCGAGAATATCCTCCGGCGCTCCGGAGCCCACGGCGGGCGCGATGATCGTCGCGCCTATCGCCTCGAGTTTCGCCTGCGCTCGCACGAGGTGGGGGATCTCCACCCGGCAGGGCGGGCACCAGGTGCCCCAGAAATTCAATAGAACGACTTGACCCCGGTGGTCGCTCAAGCGGGCGGGCCCGCCGTCGAGAGTGAAAAACGGACCGTCCGGTGCCGGAATGGCCAGCCACTCCGAAGACCCCAGGTCGAGAGGCGCACGGCCCGCGACTCCCGACGGGCGGGCCGGACTTTCGCCACGATGCGGCTTCGCGCCCGATCGGTACGAGACTATGCTCGCCGTCATCGCGATGAGGCCGAACAGCAGCAGGACGAGGGACCGCCGGAGCGTCACGGCGCGCGCTCGACCGGCCGGATCGCGAGGATGCGACCGAGAAATGGCGCCGCTCCGAGGGTCGGTGCTCCCCGGTCGCTACGAATCCGAAGCACGCTCCAGTTCTTCATGCGCCGAATCTCTGCCCACGCCGAGACGGCCGCAACCGCAATAAAGAGCGCCGGATATGAGTGAGGACCATCCCGGGCGACGGGGCGGCCCCCCAAGTTGTTCCTGACCCGCCCCCGGAGAATGATCCTCGCTCTTTCCGAGTATGATGGCGCAGCGTCACGGGAGAATCACCGGGCCGTCACAAGCTCTCTTTCCGGCTCCGGTTCTTCGCCCTCCGGCGATCCTCCGGCGACGGTCGCCGGGCCGACGGGCCCGGAGGCATACACCTCGTTCCGTTTCTCCGGAGATCTCTGTAAATGCCTTCCCATGAAACTCTTGAAGTCATCCAGTACGGAGTGGAGAACGGGAAGAATGACCAGCGTCAGGAAGGTCGCGAAGGTCAGCCCTGCGATCACGGCGATCGCCATCGGACCCCACCAGGCGGCTTGCTCTCCCCCCCTGTACCGGTCCGGACGCAGAGTGGAATAGAGCCCTTCGAAGTCGAAATTCAGACCGATCGCAAGCGGAACGAGGCCCATGACCGTGGTGATCGCGGTCAAGGTCACCGGACGGAACCGGGTGAGCCCGCCCTGAATGAGGGACTCCCGGTCCCCGACTCCGTCACGCGATCGAAGGATGTCGATATAGTCCACGAGCACGATCGCGTTGTTCACCACGATCCCGGCCAGGCTGATCACCCCCACTCCCGACATGATCACTCCGAAGGGCATTCGGAAGACCAGGAGGCCGATCAGTACCCCGATCGTCGAGAGAATCACGGTGAACAGAATCAGCATCGGCTTCAGCACCGAGTCGAACTGCGAGACCAGGATCATCCCGATCAGGAACAGCGCCAGGAGAAAGGCGCCGGCCAGGAACTCCTCCGAATCCTGCTGTTCCTGCTGCTGGCCGGTGTAGGAAAGTCGATATCCCGCCGGCAGCTCCGCCCGGAACGGCTCCAGCGTCTCCTGCACCTCGGCCAGTACCGCATTGGCATTGCTCCCCGCCCTGACATCGGCCGAGACCGTCACGACACGGTCGAGATCCTTGCGGTTGATGCCGCTGTAGCTTTCCCCCACATGCCAGGACGCGACCGCAGGCAGGGGCACCTGAACGCCCTCTTCCGTCAGTACCGTCAGATCGGCCAGTGAGCTCAGATCGTTCCGGTACCGCTCGGCGAGTCGCACCACGATGTCGTATTCGTCTTCGCCATCCCTGAATTCCGACGCCTCCGTGCCGTTGATCGCATTCCGCACGGTGAGGCCGATCTTCTGCGTGTTCAGTCCGAACAGCTTCGCCTTCTCCCGGTCGACCTCGATCGTCAGCTCCGGCCTCGCCTCCGCCAGATCGCTCTCGAGGCCTTCCAACCGGGCCGCGACCGGCGCGTTCGAGAGAATCTGGACGGCACGGTCGCCGAGTTCCTTCAGGATGTCGAAGTCTTCGCCGGAAATCTCGATGTTCACCGGCAGACCGGTCGGCGGCCCCTCCTGGGGCTTGTCGACGCTGATCTCGGCTCCGGCGATCCCACCACCGATCGACGAACGCATTTCCTCGAGCGTCTCGAACGAATCGAACTCGCGATCCTTGAAGTCGACGAGCGAGACGGCAACCGTGGCGTACTGCGTTCCGGTTTCGTTCCCGAAGCCGCCTACCTTCTGCCCCGTCGTTGCGACCACCGACTCGTAATCCACGGACTCATCGAGGGCTGCCAGTTCGGCCTCCACCTTCCGGGTGACGCCGTCGGTCACGTCCGCGCGCGTGCCCGTGGGGGTCTCGATCTGGACCCAGACGGTCTCCGGGGGGATGCTCTCCGGAAAGAATTCGATCCCGTGATTGAACGCGCCGAACAGCCCGACCACGACCAGCAGTGTGGTCACGACGGCTCCGATCATCACGGTCCGGTGGTGCATCGACCAGCGAAGAACCCGCTCGTAGACGGCCAGCGTCGCCGGCAGCGAGGTGTCCTGGACCCAGCGGCCCACGGGCTCCAGCACCCGGCCGTGCAGCCACCAGAGGCCCGCCCCCGTGAGCGCGAGCAGCACCGCCGTGACCGGATTGCGCAGGCCGACCGCGAGAAGGACCAGCGCTACGAGTGCCCACGCGCCCAGCCGGGCTTCCCGGGTGAGCCGCATGCGAGGCTCCTCTTCCAACCGCATGAAGAGCGAGCAGAGGGTCGGATTGATGACGAGCCCGACGAAGAGCGACGATGCCAGCGTGATGATGAGAGTCTGCGGAAGGTAGGCCATGAACTCGCCTACGATGCCCGGCCAGATGAGAAGCGGCGCGAAAGCCGCGAGTGTCGTCGCCGTAGCGGCGATCACGGGCATCGCCACCTCGGCCGTCGCGAATTTCGCAGCCTCCTTCTTCTCGAATCCTTCCTCCCGGAACCGGTAGATGTTCTCGACCACGACGATCGCGTTGTCCACGAGCATTCCGAGGGCCAGGATCAGCGAGAACAGCACGACCATGTTCATCGTCATCCCGAGCAGCTGGATCACGCTGAACGAGAGGAACATGGAGAGGGGGATCGCGATGCCCACGAACGTCGCGTTCCGGAGCCCCAGGGCGAACAGCAGTACGGCCACGACCAGGATCAGCCCGGAGATGATGTTGTTCTCGAGGCTGCTGACCATGTCCCGGACGTACTCGGCGTTGTCCGAGGTGACCGATACCTCGGTGCCGGGCGGAAAATCGGGGCGCAGCCGATCGATTACGGCCCGCACGGCGTCCGATGTCTCGATGATGTTCTCACCGGATCGCTTCGACACGCTCAGCGTCACCACCGGGTTCCCGTTCAGGCGGGCGTAGCTCTCGCGCTCCTTGAAGCCGAAGTCCACGTCGGCCACATCGCGCAGATACACGGGTGTCGAGTCCGGCGTCTTGATGACGATATCCTCGATCGGGCGCGTCTCCTCGAACTCTCCGGGCACCCGCACCAGATACTTGATTTCGCCGACGTCGATCGTTCCGCCCGGGACTGTAACGTTCTCCTCACGGATGGCATCGATCACGTCGTCGTAACTCACCCCGTAATACTTGAGCCGGGACAGATCCACATCGACCTTCACCTCGCGCTCCAGACCTCCGGAGAGGTTCACGCTGAGGACGGACGGAATCTGCTCGATCTCATCCTGAAGATCTTCTGCCACTTCCTTGAGGCGTACGAGGCTGTAGTCGCCCGCCACGTTCACCTGGAGAATCGGAAAGTCCGAGAAATTGAACTCGATGATCTGTGGTTCTTCGGCCGCTGGCGGCAGCTCGGGCTTGGCGATGTCCACTTTCTCGCGGACCTGCTGCAGCGCCTCCGTCATGTCCATGCCGGCCTGAAATTCCGCCGTGATCGTCGAGATTCCTTCGACCGAGGTCGAGCTGAGCGTCTTGATGTCGGCGATCCGGTTGAGCTCTTCCTCGATCGGACGGGTGATCAGCGTTTCGATGTCCTCGGGCGCCACGCCGGGGTAGATCGTGTTCACGGCTACGAACGGTACCGTCACGTCGGGCGTCGCCTCCTTCGGAACCGTGATGTAGGACCAGAGCCCGGCAAGGAGGATGAGGACCATGAGGACCAGCTCGCTGGTCGGGTGATCCACGGCGAACGAGGTGAGCCAGAACTCCTTGTACTTCGAGGTCTCGGGCCGACTCGTCCCGACCGGGCCGGAATCG
>JARRPA010000043.1:0-8923 GCA_037383305.1 Gemmatimonadota bacterium
GACTCGTCCCGACGCTGATAGTCGCCTGCCAGGATTCGCTCGTAGGCCCCGCTGTCCATCCAGTCGCGCAGCTCGGCGACCCGGACCACCGCGAACGGGTGCGTCGCGCCGATCGCGTTCAGGACTTTGTAGACGGAATCCAGCAGATCACCGCCCTCGCGGTACTCATCCGACTGGGCGATGAACGCTTCGAGATTCAACGTCTCGCCGCGGGTACCGCCCGCGAGCTTCATCAACGAGCTCATCACGATCTCGGGATCCTGCATCGCCAGCAGCGCGGCGCGGTCGCACGAGAGCTCCGACTTCCGGTACCACTCCAGCAGCGCGAGCAGAATCGGGAGCGCGGCGATGCCCGCCAGCGGGAAGCGGAACTGCACCAGTCGCATGAGCAGCAGCAGGAGCGTGCGATACAGCACGTGTCCGCTGAGGATGTGACCCACCTCGTGCGCGATCACGGCCTCCGTCTCGTCCCTGTCGAGCACCTCGAGCATGGAGGAGTTCAGGACGATGAAAGGATCGCCGAGTCCTACGGCGCCGGCATTCACGACGGGGGTCTGCGAGACGTACAGCTCGGGAACGTCCTCGAGATCCAGAACTTCGCACACGCGAAGCAGCCGCTCGTGGATCCACGGGTACTGCTCCTCCGACACGCGCACGGCGTTCGCCTTGAATGCCAGCCGGATCGCCCGTTCGCCGAACGTACCGAAGACCTTGCGCAACGCGAGGTCGAAACCCGGGATCTTCCTCAGCGCGTTGAGCGCCGCGCGGTCCGCCGGGTGCTCCCATGCGATCGCGCTGATCTGGGTCAGAATCCGGCGCTGATCTGCGCCCTTCGTCTTCCGGCTCACGCCCTTCTTTCCCTTCCCCTCGCCGCCCGTCGCGCCGTTCTCGTTGTCGCCCATCTTCGCCTTCCGATGAAATCGGGGTACCCGGACCGCCCTCCGGGCCGGTCTGCGCTTCGTTCACTGGACGTACGCACGGCGTCGACCGGTGGTTTCACAACCATCGGTACCGTGCCCGAGGCCGTCCCGCGCGGTCGGAACGCTGCCGAACAGACGCGCGGCTTCAGAGAGACTCCAGGGCGTTCGCCAGGTCCGCGACGAGGTCGTCGGGATCTTCAATGCCGACGGAGAGTCTGACCAGGCTGTCCGTAAGACCCATCCGTTCTCTCCGCTCCGCCGGCACGGAGGCATGGGTCATTCTCGACGGAATGGAGATCAGGCTCTCCACGCCCCCGAGGCTCTCCGCCAGCGAGAAGACGCGGGTGCCGCCCGCCAGTGCTTCGGCCCGCTCGGGGGATCCGAGGTCCAGCGTGATCATGCCGCCGAATCCGCGCATCTGCCTCCGCGCCAGGTCGTGCTGCGGATGATGCGCCAGTCCGGGATAGAGCACGCGCTCGACGCGGGGGTGCTCGTCGAGGAACACTGCGACGCGGGCGGCGTTGTCGCAGTGGGCCCGCATGCGGACATGAAGAGTTTTCGTGGATCGGAGCAGGAGAAAACAATCCATCGGGCCCGGGACGGCGCCGGTGGCCATCTGCTGCCAGCCCAGCGCCTCGTCCCTTTCCTCGGAAGCGACGATCACCGCTCCGCCTATCAGGTCGCTGTGTCCTCCCAGGTACTTCGTGGAGGAGTGAACGACGAAGTCGGCCCCGAGATCCAGCGGTCGCTGAAGCCACGGGGTGGCAAAGGTGTTGTCCACCACCAGGAGCGCACCTGCCTCATGGGCGGCGGCGGCGCACGCCTCGATGTCCGTGATCTGCATGAGCGGGTTCGTGGGAGTCTCGAGGAAGAGCATGCGGGCGCCTGACTCCAGGGCCTGCCGTACCGTCTCGTCCTCGCGGGTGTCGACGAACTCGAACTCGAGTCCAAACCGATTCCAGAATCGGAAGAGCCGCTCGCTTCCGCCGTAAAGATTGTCGCCGCAGACGACGCGGTCACCGGCGGACAGCGTGGACTTCAAAACTGCTTCTGTCGCTGCGAGCCCCGAGGCGAAGGTCCGTGCCGCGAGACCGCCCTCGAGCGCCGCGAGATTCGCCTCGAGGGCCGTGCGCGTCGGGTTGGTTACTCGCGCGTACTCGTGTCCGCCGCGAGTCCGACCCACGCCATCCTGCACATACGTCGAAGTCTGGTAGATCGGGGTCATGATCGCGCCGCTGCGGGGCTCCGGTTCCTGTCCCGCGTGCACGGCCAGCGTCCCGAATCCGGCTCCGGAAGGCGTCTGCATCTTCGGCTCACCTCGTTCGGTGGTTCTCTGACTGTGGATCCCGCCCGGCTCGGCCGGGATGGCCGAAGCTACAGCAGCCGGGCTCCGAAGCGCACGGCAGGAGCTCAAGATCGGGTGGGATGAGCCCCTGATGATGGCCGGGATCAGCATCCGTTCATGTCGACCCGCGAGCAGACGACCGAACGGATCCGCCGCGACCCGCCGCCGGCCGCGGTCGGCGCCCGGAGTACGTCCGCCGGTCCCTCGGACCGCGCGGCCCACCGACTCTATGCGGAGGTGGTCTGGTCCACCGTCGACCGAATCCCTCTGATTGCGCCCGAAGTCAGAGGCTCGATCGAGGCGCACATCATCGCTCTGTGTCGCCGTCTCGACGTGGAGCCGGTCGCCGTCAGGGTCACCGCATCGCGAGCCCGGATGCTGATCCGATTCAAGCCGTCCCACTCGCTCGGAGCCGTCGTCGCCTCGCTGAAGCTCGGCTCGCAGGATGCGGCGGTGCTCGCCGGACGACCCGTGCAATGGTCCCGCGGATTCGCTGCTCTCTCGCGGTCGGTCACGGAGGTCCGACGACGGGCCCGTCGACTCACGGACCCTCTCTGATCCACGTTGGACCAAAGACCTATCCCCTCCAGCCGGCTCCCGGAGTAGGTTGACGGAGGCGCGTCCGATCGACGCGCCCGAGCTACCTGCGGCAGAGTGATGGGAGAGTGAAGTGACGGCCGAATATCCGCTGATCGTCTCGGCATCCGGAATCCGGGGCATCGTCGGTCATACGATGACCCCGGAGATCGCCGCACGGTACGGCGCGGCCTTCGGGTCGTTCATCCGGGATCGAGCGGTGGACGGCCTCCGGGCCGGTTACGTGCTCGTGGGAAGAGACTCGCGCACCTCCGGCGCCATCCTCGCGGACGCCGTCGCCTCCGGGGTGCGGGCTGCGGGTCTCGACGTCCGGCGATCCGGAATTGCTCCGACACCCACGCACCTTCTGGCCGTGAAGGACGATCCGCTCGCGTTCGGCGGCTTGATCGTCACGGCGTCGCACAATCCCGTCGAGTGGAACGGGCTCAAGCTCGCGGCCGAAGATGGTCGGTTCGTCTCTCCCGAGAACGGGCTCGAGATTCAGTCGGTATACGAGGCGGGACCTGCGCTGGCCGGATGGGACGCCCTCGGGGCGACCGGTGAGCAGAAGAGCGTGGCCGATCATCATATCGAGAGAATTCTCGGGCTCGAACTCGTCGATGAGGAGGCGATTCGCGCATGGGCTCCGGTCGTCGCCCTCGACTGCGTGCACGGAGCGGGCGCCGTGGTCGTGCCCGAGCTGCTCGCTCGCCTAGGATGCCGGGTCGAGGGGATCGGTCTCGAGCCCGACGGGAGGTTCCCCCGCAATCCGGAGCCTACGCCGGAGAACCTCGGCGAGCTCGCGGAGCGAGTCCGAGCATCCGGCGCGGTGGTGGGGCTGGCCGTCGACCCGGACTCGGACCGGCTCGCCCTGGTGGACGAGGCCGGGATACCGATCGGCGAAGACTGGACGCTGGCGTTCGCCTGCGAACACGTGCTGGGACGTCGTCCCGGGCCGGTCGTGACGAATCTTTCGTCCAGCCAGTCCATCGAAGACGTCGCGCGCGCGGCCGGCGTGCCGTTCCACCGGAGCGCCGTGGGCGAGGCGCGGGTGGCCGCGCTGATGTCGGAACGAGACGCCGTGGTCGGGGGCGAGGGGAACGGCGGCGTCATGCTTCCCGACCTGAATCTGACGCGCGATGCGCCGCTGGCAGTCGCCTTGATACTCTCCCACCTGGCGTCGCGGCGCTGCGGCCCGGCGGAACTCCTGCGCGGCAGGACACGGTATACGATGGTCAAGCGCAAGACGGCCCGGCCGGCGGGGGGCACGGTTCGTGCCTACGAGGCGTTACGCGCCGAAGCAGGCGATGCCGCGCAGTTCGAGATGACCGACGGATTGAGGATCACCTGGCCCGACCGCAGAGAGTGGCTGCACGTGAGACCATCGGGCACGGAACCGATCCTCCGCATCATCTCGGAGGCGCCGGATCCGGAGCGGGCCGCGGAGCTGGCCGACCGGGCGGAAGCCCACGTGGCAGCCCTCGCGGGCGATTGATCTCGACTGGACAGAGGACACCGTATACATGTGTGGAATCGTAGGGTACATCGGTGCGCGCGAGGCCCAGCCGATCCTGATCGAGGGACTGCGGCGAATGGAGTACCGCGGATACGATTCGGCCGGCATCGCGATTCTCGACGCTGGCGAGGCGCGGGTGCAGAAGGCCGCCGGCCGACTCGCGGTACTCGAAAGGGGACTGGCCGAGGGGCCGCTCCCGGGTACCTGCGGGATCGGGCACACCCGCTGGGCCACGCACGGTCCGCCGACCACGGTGAACGCGCATCCCCATTCCACCGGATCGGGACACGTACTCCTCGTGCACAACGGCATCATCGAGAACTACGAGACTCTCAAGGCCCGCCTGACCGAGCTGGGCCACGCATTCCGTACCGAGACGGACACCGAGGTTCTCTGCCACCTCATCGACGAAGTCTACGACGGCAACCTGGAGCACGCGGTGGCCTCCGCATTGATGCGGGTCGAGGGCGCGTTCGGCATCGCCGTGATCGACCCGCGGGATGGGGACAAGATCGTGGTCGCCCGGCGGGGCTCTCCACTCCTGATCGGGGTCGGAGAAGAAGGGAGCGGAGAGACGTTCGTCGCCTCGGACGTAGCCGCGGTTCTCGACCATACGCGGCAGGTCGTCTACCTCGACGAGGGCGAACTGGCCGTGCTCACCCGTGACGGACACGAGATCCACTCGCTCACCGACTACGGTCCCAAGGGAACGCTGAATCGGGTCGAGCGGGAGGCGAAGCGCATCGATTGGGATCTCGAGCGGATCGAGAAAGGCGGGTACGAGCACTTCATGCTGAAGGAGATCTTCGAGCAGCCGTCGACGATCCGGGACGCGATGCGGGGTCGGCTGCTGGAGGACGACGGAGGAGCGAGACTGGGAGGATTGCGCCACCTGGAAGAGATTCTGGACCGTGTGGAGCGCATCGTGATCACCGCCTGCGGCACGAGCTGGCATGCAGCGCTCGTGGGCGAGTACCTGATCGAGGACATCGCTCGGATTCCGGTCGAGGTCGAGTACGCATCGGAGTTCCGCTATCGACGTCCGATCATCACGGAAAACACGCTGGTCGTCGCGATCTCGCAGTCCGGCGAGACCGCGGACACGCTCGCCGCGATGCGGGAAGCGAAGCGGCAGGGAGCGCCCGTAATGGGGATCGTGAACGTCGTGGGCTCCTCGATCGCCCGTGAGTCCGACGGAGGCGTCTACATCCACTCGGGGCCCGAGATCGGAGTCGCATCGACCAAGGCGTTTACCGGTCAGTTGACGGTGCTCGCTCTCTTCACCCTGCTGCTGGCAAGAAAGCGGGGCCTCTCCCTGCGTGAGGGGCGGAAGCTGGTCGCCGCGCTGGAGAAGATACCGGTTTCCGTCGAGAAGGCGCTCGCGCTGGATGCCGACATCGCCAGGATCGCGAAGGAGTACCAGCAGCATGCCAACGCTCTCTACCTCGGGCGCGGCTACAATTTCCCCGTGGCGCTGGAGGGCGCGCTGAAGTTGAAGGAGATCAGCTACGTGCACGCCGAAGGCTACCCCGCGGCCGAGATGAAGCATGGACCGATCGCCCTGATCGACGAGAATATGCCGGTCGTGTTCATCGCACCGAGCGATGCCGTATATCCGAAGGTCGCCGCCAATATCGAAGAAGTGAAGGCAAGGGGCGGCCGGGTGATCGCCATCGTGACCGAGGGCAACCACGATCTCGACGGCAAGGCCGACCACGTGATCCCGGTGCCGGCGACGTTGGACCCGCTGCAACCGCTTCTCACGGTGATTCCCCTGCAGCTGCTCGCCTATCACATCGCCCTGCTGCGCGGGTGCGATGTCGACATGCCGAGAAACCTGGCCAAGAGCGTGACGGTCGAGTGAAGCGGATCTCCAATGCCGTGCGGATCGCCACGCTCGCGCTCGTCACAGTGGCCGCACCGGCGTCCGGTCAGTACCGAGTGGTGTCCCCGGCGGGAGACAGCATTACACTGGCGACGGAACGGGTGAAAGTGATGCTCGATACGACCCGGGCTCTCCGGAAAGATCTGGAGGAGGACCCGCGCGTCATGTACGCACTCGGGTTCGGCGCCCGCGCCACCGATCAGAATTTCGATCCGGCCTGGCCGTGGAACGCGGTGACCGTGCAGAGCGATTCCGTGGTTCAGGTGATCACTCCGGGCAACTTGCGGGAGGCGGACCGGGCGTACGAGAGCTATTCCGTCATGCGAATGCGGGTCATCCGGGGGAGAGATCCCGACGCTCCGTGCGACTCGCTCGTCGCCTGGGAGGCGCAGGCGGTTTCCTCCTTCGTGGACGGCTGGATCGTCGCTCGCACCCTGTTCGGGGGGCCGCCCTACGCTGCGCTCGATGCACTCGCCATTGCCCGCCGGGACGGGCACCTTCCGGCTCTGATCGTGGATCTCGGCGACCGGCAGATCGGGGCGTGTGCCGGAGAGTGGGCGGAGTCGCACCCCGATGCGATCGATGCCTACCGCACGTGGCGCGAGCGGCAGTTGCCGGAGCCGGAGGAGACTCTGCCGGAGGATGAGGGGACGGCCCCCATCGACGCAGCGGCCGAGACGGAAAGCTGATATCGGCATGTCCCTGAGGTTCTACAACACGCTGGGCCGCGAGGTCGAGGAGTTCGAGTCCATCGAGCCCGGCGTCGTGCGGATGTACACCTGCGGACCCACCGTGTACGATCGGGCTCACATCGGGAATTTCCGGTCCTTCGTCTGGGAGGACCTGCTCCGACGCTATCTGGAATGGAAGGGATGGCGTGTCGTCCAGGTGATGAACATCACCGATGTCGACGATCGGACCATCCGCGCCGCCGTCGAGCGGGGAGAATCACTGGAGGCGATCACTCGCCCCGTCGAGGCTTCGTTCTTCGAGGACTGGAACGCGCTCGGCCTCGAGACTGTCGAGCATGCGCCTCGCGCCACGGAACACATCGAGCCGATGATCGACCTGGTGCGCCGATTGGAGGAAGCGGGGGTCGCGTATGCCCGGGAAGGTTCGATCTACTTCGCGGTGGACCGGTTCCCCGGGTACGGCCGGCTGATCGACCTCGACCCGGAGAGCCTGAAGGCCGGCGCCCGAGTGGAGGGAGACGAAGAGTACTCGAAGGACGACCCTCGCGACTTCGTGCTCTGGAAGGGGGGCGATCGGGAGTCGGAGTCGGATGTCGCGGTCTGGGATTCCCCCTGGGGCCCGGGTCGTCCGGGGTGGCACCTGGAGTGCTCGGCGATGGCGATGCGGTATCTCGGCGTGAGCTTCGACATTCACACAGGCGGGGTGGACAACATCTTTCCCCACCATGTGAACGAGATGGCGCAATCGGAAGCCGTCACGGGTCGTCCCCTGGCGCGCTTCTGGCTTCACGCGGCCCACCTGCTGGTGGACGGCCGGAAGATGTCGAAGTCGCTGGGCAACTTCCATACGGTGGCATCGCTGCGGGACGCCGGATACCGGCCGTCCTCGATCCGCTTCCTGCTTCTCTGCGGACACCATCGTCAGCAACTGAACTTCACCCTCGCAGGACTGGAGCAGGCGAATCGATCCGTGGACCGGCTTCGTGAATTCGAGCGCCGAGTCGAGATGGCGATGAGCCGGGGGGCGACCGGGACGAAGAAGGGCCCCGCCTCGAATCCACCGGGGGCAGGCGCCGCGACGCTCGCCGCGACGTGGCGGGCCTCCTTCGAGGCTGCTCTGGATGACGATCTGAACGTCGCGGACGCACTGGCTGCGACCTTCGAGCTCGTCCGGGAAGGGAATTCGATGCTGGACGCGGTGCCGGAAGGTGAGGCCGCCGCCGTGGCCCGTGAGCTCCATCCGGCCCTGGCCTCGTTCGATCGTGTCTTCGGTGTCCTCGCACTGCGGGCGACCGAGGAGAGTGAGGTGACCGCCGATCTCGCGTCCTGGGTCGAGTCGCAGCTGGCCGCTCGAACCGAGGCTCGTGCGCGCCGGGATTTCGAAGAAGCCGATCGGATTCGCGACGGGATTCTGGCCCGCGGCGTCGCGATCGAGGACACGCCCGACGGTCCCCGCTGGCGGCTCGCGGACAGCGGCGGTTGAGCGCTCCGCACCGCCGAATCTTGGGGTCCGAAGATGGTTGACGATCCTTCGTGCCGCCGATATGTTGACGGTCTGATTTCGGCTGGCGTAGCTCAACTGGAGAGAGCATCGGATTTGTAATCCGAAGGTTGTGGGTTCGAGTCCCACCGCCAGCTCCAGCGACGAGACGCTCCCGACCCCCCTGAGCAGTGAGGCGGTCCGGGAGCGTGACTTGTCACGGAGGCACGCTCCGGAAACGGGGGCGGCCGTGAACAGACCGGGGTGGGGTACCGAAGCGGCCAAACGGAGCAGACTGTAAATCTGCCGGCGTACGCCTACGGAGGTTCGAATCCTCCCCCCACCATCCGTTTCACCCGCTGAAACGAAACATGGTCGGAGCGTCGTGGCGCCCGACGCCGCGCTGAAAGAGGAGCATTGTCGAGATGGCGAAGCAGAAATTTGAGCGGACGAAGCCGCACGTAAACGTGGGAACGATCGGTCACGTGGACCACGGGAAGACGACGTTG
>JARRPA010000044.1:0-8909 GCA_037383305.1 Gemmatimonadota bacterium
TGCGTACAGCCAGAGGATCAGCGCGAACAGGAAGATGACGCCGGTGAAGGCGACGGCCGGGGTTCCCATCACCCTCGCCCCATCGCTGAGACCGAAGTTGTAGATCGAGGTGACGATCATCGAGATGAAAGACACCAGGAAGACCGGCGCCGCGAGACGCTTCCTGAGGAGCAGAAGAATGGCCCCCAGAAGTGCGCCCCAGACCGCGATCGCCCAGGTTGCGACGACCCAGGTCGGAAACCCGTAGAAGTACTCCAGCTGCTCGGGCGTGAACCGGCCCATGTACGCCTCGTTCTGCGTTTGCGTCATCAGGTAGTCGTAGGCTCCCACGAGATTCCAGAGAAGCGCGACGATCCCGATGACCCAGAGGTGCCAGGGCGTGCGCCGTTCGACTGCAACTCGATCCTCCTCCATGGTTCCCTCCTCGTCGGGTTTCGAATCCGCGTGATCGTCCGGTCGGTTCCGAAGCGAACTCGGCTCCACCTAGCAACCGACCCGCACATTCTGTCAAGCATGGGGCCGTGTGGCGCCGGCCGGGCTTCCGATTACGACCCTCTGTCGAACACGACCCGCCACTCCCCGTCCGCATCGCGTCGCCAGATGGAATTGAAGCGTCCGACTTCTTCGCCCGAACGATCCAGAACGGGCCCCGAAGTGATCGCGAGATCACCGGACTCGAGCACCTCGACGACGTCGGGTTGCCAGGAAAAGGGAGCATTCGGCCCGGAGAAATACGGAGTCCAGGCCTTGCCGATCTCTTCGCGCCCCCGGAGCGGCTTCTCTCCGCTGAAGAAGATCGCTTCCGGAGAAACGAAGGTGAGAAACGCGTCGAGGTCCCGATCCTCCAGGGTCTGCGCGAACGCCCGCTCGCGGGCCTCCACCTCCTGAGCGGCCGTCACCGTCTGCGCCGGGCTGTCGGACGGCAGCGCGCAGAGCGCGATCGGTGCCAGGAGCATCCCGGCCGATCTCACCCGTATTCGGACGATTCGGTGCATGCGGCTCTTCCTCCCATTTCGGCCGGCGTTTCGTCCGGCTCTCTGCGTTCCGCGCCGGTCGCGCTGACGCAGGAGCTCACGCTTCCCGAGCAGCGATGCGTCGCAGCGTGTTCAGGTTCCGCATCGTCGTGCGAAAGCCCTTCGTGGCTCGCTCGATCCCCGTGCCGAACAGAGGCGATTCCGAGAGCTTTCCCTGGACGAGCCAGTGCACTTCCGTCGCGGCGAAATGAAACCGGTCCGTCTCGGACTCGAGATCCGCCAGTGCCGACCGGAGCGCGGGCGTGACCTCCTCGTGCAGGAAGATCACGTAGTGCGCGGGATCGGAGGTGCCCTGCGTCGCTTCGCCGGGCACGCGGAACGCGGTGACCTCGGCCAGTTCGGCGGGCGTGCGAAGAAACACCGGGACATCGTATCCCAGTCGAGTCCCGAGGTGAGCCTCGATTCGCTGTCGCACCTCCTCGGAAGCGCTCGTATCAGCCGTGAACGAGACGTTACCGCTGGCGATGAAGCTCGAAACATTTTCGAACCCGAGTTCCTCGAAGAGCTCACGCAGGTGGGCCATCCTCACACGGTGCCCGCCTACGTTGATGCCGCGCAGAAAAGCTATGTATCGGGTCACCCGGCCTTCTTCTCTCTCCATTTTTCCACATCGATCCCTCTGAACAGAAGCCATAGACTGAGCGCAACCTCCGCGACGAGGGGCACGGCGTAGATCGGCACAAACGTAGAAACGTGACCGGGAGCCAGGAAACGCAGATAACTCCCGGTCAGGTACACCAGCCCTCCGGCCATGACCAGCACGCCGAGGGTCTTCGGAAGGAACGTCGACCGATAGACCAGATAGCCGAGCAGCAGGCAGTGGATACCGAACAGCAGCAGGCCGAGATCGTACCCGTGACGGTGCAGATCCAGAAACAGATAGGCGAGCGATGGGAGCAGGGCCGTGTCGATGCCCGACGCGGTGCCCGTTCCACCCAGAAGAAGAAGAGCCGCGTGATAGTTCAGGAGGTTGAGCGCGACCACCGCCGTCTGCGTGAGTCGAAACGCCATCGCGATGCGGGACAGCGTCGAGTCGACCGGCTTCAGGAGCACGAACAGAAGGACGGCCACGGTAACATCGCAGAGCAACATCACCGAATCCGCAACGAATCCGAGGCGGAACAACGCGGTCGATGCGCGGATATTCTCGGCCGTCGTCGCCGGATCCCCCCATACGATCAGACCGGACCGAACGATCACTTCACTGAAGATGCCGAATGCGATGATGACCAGATAGAGCGCTCCGGCCACCCGGGCGTATGCACGCGGGGAAAAGGCGCCGGTCGGTCCGGTCACGTCAGGCATCGGCTCGTCAGGCATCATGGAGTCCGCTCCCGTCCTCCGGTTCGGTCGCTCCGGTTCCGCCGCTCAAGAATCCTCTCCGCTCTCTCGAGAAGCGCCAGCTCCGCCGCTCGCGGCCGACCCGACCCGCTCCGCGAGCTTCGTCGCCACGCCCCGCGTCAGTCCCATGATCGTGTCCGAGACGTTCAGATTCGCCCCCCAATACCGGAGATTCTCGAGAATCCCGGGTGCGGCGCGGTATCGGGCGAGCAGATCCGAGGCGTCCGCCTCGGAAATCGGGGGATCGCAGTCCGTCAACACCTGGTTGTCGTAGGCGTCCTGTCGGCTGCACGCTTCGATCATGTAGCGCTGGACGGTGAGCGGCGTCAGTCCCCGGATCTGCGTCCGATATTCCGGAATGAGCCCGAAAATCCAGCGCCCCTGGCTGACTTCGCTCTCACTGTAGTACGTGGCCAGAGCCGCCCGGAGGTCGGGGTCCCGGATCAGGCCGAGGTCTCCGGAGTTCCGCATCTCGTCGTACGTCCGGGTCGTCGACACGTACGGCCAGATCTGGCTCGCGTGCCAGTACGCGACCACGGTGCGCCAGGCCGACCCGTCCCGCATCGTACCGGTGACGAGGTGCGCCTCGGCAGCGTCCAGAAAACGCTGCACGCCGGCATTGTAGGCGAGCCGCGTCTCGAGCGCCCCGACGTCCGCGCGAAGGTCTTCCTCGATGCGGACGAGGTAGGCGCGGCCCCGGTCCGCATCCTCGCGGGCCGACCACCACGAGTCGATCGTCAGGGCGATCAGAACGCCGGCGACTATGACCACGATCTCGGCCGCGAACCAGCCCAGAGTCCCGCGCCCTTCCCCGTGGTCGAGCCGGGAGCGCCTCAAACTTCGTACCTCTCATTCCCCAGCACGACGGCGACCGCCATCCCGTCGTGGCCCTTGCGACCGACGGTCTGGACGACGGTGCCCCGCAGTCGTGGATCCCGGGCCATGGCCTCGAGGAATCGGCGGGCGCCGACGACGCGGGGGTCCGCATCCGTCGGGTCGGCCACGGCGCCCTTCCTCACGACGTTGTCCGCCACGATCAGGGTGCCCGGCCGGGACAGCGGTAGCACGGCGGCGAGGTACTCCGCGTAGTCCGTCTTGTCCGCGTCAATGAACACCAGATCGAAGGGGTCCTCCGCCTCGGCCCGCAGACGGTCCAGCGTCTGCAGCGCGGGGCCCTCGAGCACCTCCACCCGGTCCGCGAGACCAGCCGCCTCGAGGTTGGTCCGCGCCACGGAGGCGTGCTCCGGGTCCCGCTCGAGCGTGGTCACGATGCCCCCGGGCGGAAGGCTGCGGGCCAGAAAGATCGAGCTGTACCCGCCCAGGGTGCCGATCTCGAGCACCCGCCGCGCCCCGGCGGCCCGGGCCAGGATTTCGAGGAACGCTCCCTGCGCCGGGGAGACCTCGATCCCGGGCAGGCCCGCCCCGCGGCTTCGGACCCGCGCGCCTTCGAGGGCCTCGTCCTCGAGTTCGCACAGCTCCGTGACGTAGCCGTCCACCGCCTTCGACGTCTCTTCCGTCGACATTCAGGCTCCTTCCGGGTCCGTCGTCCGCCAGAATTCGCTCACGGTCCCCGCGACGCGCCGCATCTCCTCGTGGAACCGTACCGGCTGCTCGAAGAACGGGAAATGCGCCGACTCTTCGAACCACACCACGTACTTGAGCGGTGCTTCCAGCCGGTCCAGGTATTCAGCGGCGAGCCGGGACGGCGTGTTCAGATCATGTCGCCCAAGGAAAAAGAAGACCGGCACGTCGACCTTCTCGACCTCGCCCTCGAGGGGACGGGGCTCGACGTCGTACCGCATCTCGCGGCCCACCCGGTCCGCTCCTCTCTTCACGTTGAGGGCGTCGAAGATCGTGTACTCGGGGGCCGCCAGCCCAGTCCTCAGGATCGGCCAGAAGCTCTGCGCCTCGTGGAGCTCGGCCCCGCAGCGGAAGAGTTCGTCCTCGGTGACGCGCCGGGGCCCGTCCGCCCTCGCCGCCACCGAGTCCTCGGTCCCGCTCGCGAGGCGACGGGCGCAGTCGCGGCGAAGGGCGTCGACCTCCGCACGGGTGCCCGCGAGCTGGCCCATCCCGACGAGCGCTGCGTAGTATTCCGGCCGGTCTCGCACGGCCAGCAACCCGAGGTAACTGCCCCAGGAGTGGCCGACCAGGTAGATGCGGTCCTGGCCGAACCGGGTCCGAAGGTGTCGGGTGAGCTCATGCGTATCCGCGAGCGTCTGGCTCACGCTCAGGGGAGCCGAATCCCCCACCGCCTCGACGCTCCGGCCCGCGCCGCGCCGGTCCCAGTGCACGACGACGAAGTCGCGCTCCAGCTCCCGCTGGAAGGCGTGCGCCAGGTACATCGCCGGCATGCCCGGCCCCCCGTGCAGGAACAGGAGTACGGGCCGGAAGCGATCTTGGCCCCGGATCAGGAGCGACTGCTCCACGCCTCCGAGCGGCAGCTTCTCGAGGGACGCGATCCCGCCCGGCGTTCCGATCGGCGGCGTGCGGCCGCGGAGGAGAACGAACTCGACCAGCACGAGGGCGCCGACCCCGAGCGCACCGGCCGCGAGGCCAAGGAGGATCTTCCGGATCCCCGCCCGTGTTCTCACGACCCGTCGAACACGTACTCGTGCTGCGCGTCGCGGATGGCGAGCGTCTCTTCCGGGCCCTCTCCGACCACGAACTCGAAGCCGTCCTCGCCCGGGTCGATCGTCAGGAACGAGACCGACCCGTCGGGGTTCACGCGCGACGCAATCTCGCTCCGGAACTCGCCGAAGTCGAACCAGGTCCGCCCGTCGCTGCGGATCACGTCGATGGAGCCCAGGGCCTCGTTCTCGTAGTGAGGCGCGAGCTTCGACACCGCGTCACCGTCGGCCGGGACGGTCAGGAGCTCCCGGTCGGCGGCGAGTCGCGTGTAGTAGTTCGCGGCCTGCGCGGCGACGTCGTCGTCGGCCTCTTCCCGGCCGTCAAACAGGACCTCGAGGAGCTTCCGCCGGAAGACGTTGCGCAGCGTCCAGCCGGGGTCGCCGTTCGTGAGCACCACGGCGCCCACGCCGTGCTCGGGAAGCCACATCATGTCGCTGTGGAATCCGATCATGTCGCCCCCGTGGTGCACGACGGGCGTCCCGTACTTCGTGTCCACCATGAGGCCCATGCCGTACGTCGCGTCCTTGCCGATCGGCACCTGGGGCGCCCGCCGGGCGAGGAGCGTCTCCCGGTCGATGTACCGCGTGCCGTCGGGGAGCGTCCCTTCGGCGAGCTCCATCGCGATGTACTTCAGCATGTCGTGCACGCTGCTCCAGGCCGCGCCCGCCGGACGCACGTGGATCACCGAGTAGTTCAGGTCCATCCCGGTGACGGCGGGATCGCCGTCGATGTCCGGCGCGTGCGGCGAGGCGTGGTTCCCCGCCAGTGCCGTCCCGTAGTCGAACGTCGTCGCGTTCATTCCCAGAGGCTCGAACACGAGCGTCCGCATCGCCGCGTCGTAGGCGGCGCCGAGCTCGAGGTCGGGGTAGGCGACGTGTCCGCCCGCGTAGCCGGCGGCGGCGGCCATCGGGTTCGAGTACTGGAACAGCTCACCGAACCCGCTCGTGGGCTGCATGGTGGCGAGATTCGCCAGCGCCGTCGCGGCCGTGGCATCGTCGAACTCGAACAGCCACTCGAGGTCCTGGCGGGGCAGTCCCGTGCAGGCGCAGATCAGGTGCTCCACCCGCACCTGCCGCGTGGTCGCCGTGTCCCCCAGCGCGAAGGAGGGGAGAATTTCGGTGACGGGCGTGTCCCAGTCGAACTTCCCCGCCTCCACGAGCTTCGCGAGCATGAGCGTCGTGAGCGCCTTGGTGTTGGAGGCGATCATGAACCGCGTGTTCGCGTCGGGCTTCTCCGGTCTGCCGAGCTCGCGCACGCCGAACCCGCCCGCGAAGACGACCTCCCCGTCCTGGAGGATCCCGACGGCGACCCCCGGGACCTTGAGCTCCTTCATCGCGGTCTCCGTGAAGGCGGACAGCTCCGCGAGGCGCTCCTCGTCGAGGCGCGCCGCCGCCTTCCCGGCGAACGACTCCGGGGTGTACCCCTGCGGATGGAGACGGTCGAAGACGAGCGCCACGGAGGAGGCGCGCTTCTCTCCCGTCGCATCGCTCATGTCGTAGAGTACGACGGTCCATACGTCCCCTGCGCGCTGGGCGATCGCCGCCACGCCCCGCTTCTCGTCCGGCGAGGTCTGGTAGGAATAGCTGCGCCGGTCGGTCCATCCCTCCTGGTCGGGCGCCGGCGTGGAGACCTTGAGCGGCCAGGGCCGATCGGGCATGTAGGCGGCCCACGCGAGCGCCACGGCCGAGTCGGCGCCGGGGGCCCGGACGTCCACGAGCGCCAGGCGGGAGTCGCCCTCCGGAGCCTCGAGGATCGTGGCCGGGCCCCGGACCGACACGGTCCACTCCGCGGGCGCGACGAACGTGGCTCCCTCGACCGTCTCCATCGGCGTGTCGGAGGCCATCTGCCTCGGGACCGCCGCAGACTCCCCGGAGCGTTCCGCTCGCTCGCAGGATGTCAGGACCAGCAGGAGGACGGTCGCGATCGTGGCCGTGGCGAGGGATGTCCGGATCGACATGCATGCCTCCAGTACGAAGCGAGAGGTCCGACAAGGGGCGCCCGAAGCATCCGACCCTGGAATCTGGTCGAAAACGACGCTCTTGCCAACCAAGGCGCGCCACGCCGCGCGAGCCGCCGGGGGATCCGGTTCTCCGTCGCCCTCAGGTCGACCACGACCTCGTCTACCTCGTTCTCGTCGAACGCCCGGCGCGGCGCGTCCGAGTCCCGCGCTGACTCCAGGACGCGGACCGGCCGATGGGCCTTAATCGCAGCGAGCAGCGGGCCCACGACGCCCCGGTAGCCGAAGATCCGGATGCCGACGGCCCACCTCATCCGATTTCCCTCTCCGTCGTCGCGGTGTCCGCTCCCCCCCGGATCACGCCTCGCGGAGCGGGGCGATGACCGAATAGACCTCCACCCGGGGGGTCGCCCTCCGCTCCGTACTCTCAGGCGATGCTCCGTCGCAGCTCCGACTCGCGGTACTCGACGACATCTTCCCGCGATCGCCACAGCTAGAGGCCCCCCGAGGTCGCCTGTCCCGGGGTCTCCGAGATAGTACTTCTGCTCGAAGCCTTCGATCGCCTCGAACTCCGGCTTGCGCTCGCGCAGGCTCCGCAGGACCTCGCCCCCGAGGGGGGCGAGGAGCGGAGGCGCCTGCCGGCGTCAGGGAATCGTGGCGGAGGGGGGCTCCCAGGTCGCGGGATCCCCCACGAGCCCGCGGCCGTAGTCCACGACCTCGACCCTCTCGGGCACCACTTCGATGAGGAGGTAGTCCCGGGCCCTGTCCGGATAAAACGCCTCCCACTCCGCCTTCCACCGCGCGGCCTTCTCCACCTCGTCCTCCACCAGCCGGGCGTGTCCGATCAGGCTCACGTATCCGGACTCGTCAGGCGCGGCGGAATAGAGGGCGACCCTCCCGTCGCCGGCGATCTCGCCGACCTTGCGGCTGTCGCGATCCGTGCCCAGCCATACGGTCATGTCTTCTTCCGGCGGAAAAGGGTCCATGGTACGGACGCGCGGGGCACCCGTTTCGTCGAGCGTGACGAGTGCGCAGAACCGGGCCGCCTCCATGATCGCCCGGGCCGCCGCGAGGACGCTGTCGCGGGCAGGCGGAGTCTGGGCGACGAGGGCGCCGCCCCCGGTCGCGCCGGAAGCGAGCAGAAATGTGAGCGCTCCCAGGAGCGCCCGCGGACGCGCGTGATACATGGCATGTCTCCTCAATTACAGGTCGGGTCGAGGACGTCGGCGAAAAGCCAGTTCTCGATCGCGGGACTCGGACGCATCAGCCTTCGTTACAGACCTGAAATCTCGAACTCAACCACTCGCGCCAGATCTCGAACCACCGGCTTGCGCCGGGATACCGTGTTGTCCGCAGCAATCCGTTCGCCGATCTGAAGAATCCGGTACCGCGGCCCCATCGCGATCGGCCTCACTCCCACCTCACGCGACTCTCGACGTATCCGATGAACGCCGCGACGGCGGCTTCCCACGCATCGTGGAAGATGTGCTCGTAAGCGAGGTACCGGGCACGGTCACCCGGGGACAGGCTCGCGGGTTCTCGCTGGCGCAAACGAGGACCTGGGCGAAGTCACCGTTCTCGACCACGAGACGGTCCATCCCGAGCATCCGCTCGAAGAGGATCGTCTCGATGTCGGTGCTTGCCACGGCCCGGGTGCGCTTCAGCTCGCTCACGGCGAAGAGGAGCGTGGCGACCACGCCAGGGCGGAGATGATCTCGGCGATCGAGACCGCGGTCCGGAGGCGGCTGGCTCTCATGGGTGCGGATCTACCATGAGCCGAGGACTCCGACCTCGCGGAACATGTAGACGAGCTGCACGGCGAAGGCCGCGGACGCCCCGAGAAGCTGGACGCTTCGGCGGTTCGAGAGCAGGCCGGCGAGGGATGCGGCCAGCATGACCCCGGACTGGAAGAGATAGAAGGGCCGGAGACCCCACTCGGTGCCCTTCAG
>JARRPA010000045.1:0-8795 GCA_037383305.1 Gemmatimonadota bacterium
GAACTCGTCGTCGGTGTCCCGCTCGGGTATGCGACGGGTCAGGTCACCGCTGATGATTTCGCTGGCGGTATACGAGTTTTCGGACATGCGGCTGAACACGAGACGCGACAGCATCCAGCCAATGAGGACGCTGACTATCAGCGCGGCCATGAGACCAAGCGCCAGCGATCTGGCGAGGATGCGATCGAACCGCTGTCGGGCCGACCCGTCGCGGCGACCTTCCTGACCTCCGATCCGACGGCGTCGAGAAGCGGCTCGACCGAGGACCATTCGTCGAGCTGCTCGAGGTCGGCCACGCCGTCGAGGACCAGAAGGCGGAGCGCGCCCGTTCCGAAACGGCCCGAGCGAATGGCGGGGAGAATCCGGGAGGGGCGGGAAACGACGATGCGGGCCTCCTCCGGGACGCCGTCGGCTTCCGGGCCGCCGACGACGAGATAGACACCGCCGTCGGTTCCGACCGCCCGGCTCAGCGATCGGGCCACTCTCCCCGCTCTTTCGTCGGTCGAACAGAGAACCAGGGCATGGACTCCGCCCGAGTCGTACGCCCCATCGGAACCGATCTCTTCGGTCAGGAGCGCCGCGAGCGCGTATACGGCCTCCACCCCGGAGCCCTCGCTGGCGACGAGGGCTAGATGGTGCCCCCTGCCCAGGGCGGATTCGCTCGCCTCGAGAACCTCGGGCAGGGACGCCCAGCCCAGCCGGTCGGCGACGGCGCGGCTGCCGGCGGCTTCCTTCTCAGTCACGGTGCGCTCCCGGTGGATGCGTGGACGGCGCGCGTCTCTCCGTCAGCCTTCGAATCTCTTGTAGTGACCCAGATCGTATGCCCGGATCGAGAGCATCTCCCGGGGTCGGAATCCGATGTCCGCCAGAGTCTGCCCCTCGTCCCGGATCCTGCGCTCGGCGTACTCCACATAGTAGTCGGACGGGTCGTCGGTGGTTCTCTGCAGGAGGGTGCGCAGGCCGATCACCTTCGCTTCCCGTAGAGTGGTCGACAGGGGAAGCCGTTCCGCCTGTTCCAGCCACCGGTCCGGCATCGTCAGCCGAATGGTGACGGTGGCTGGTTTCGCCGATTGTTCCGCCGACGCAGCCGGAGTGTCCTGGCTCATACATGCCCCAAAGTGTAGAGGAATCGCTTCGTAAGGTCGGTGATGTCGAGGCCCGTGACGCGGTCGGTCGTGGCATGCACATTCGTGTGCCCGTGGTGACGGTCCACCCGGATCTCGGCAGTACCGATCTCTCCAGACACTCGAAGCGCTTCGGGGCCGACTTCTTCGACCTCCAGGCGGGCGTTGCCCGTATACCAGTCACGGGCACGCTGAAGGACATCTTCGGGGGAAACTTCCGTCATTACGTGATATCGCATCTTCCAGGCCCGATGGCAGAATTCGGATCGCGCGCCGCTCCGGCGGGAACGGCGCCGGACACGCTCTCGCCGGCTCGCGGCGTGGGTGCAACTTCCCACCGGGGTCCGGCTCCGTCAACCTTGCCCTCGCCACGTTCGCGCCGGATCTTCCTGCGGTCAAAACCCTCACCCACGATTCCCATGGATGCAATGGATGTCGCACCGATGAGTTCCTCGCACGAGTTCGGTCGATTCTTCCTCCCGGGACCTACGGAGGTGCACCCGGACGTCCTGGCCGCCATGCAGAGGCCCGTGATCGGTCACCGCGGCCCGCAGATGCGGGAGCTCCTGGAGGGTCTGGAACCGGGTCTGCAGGAATTGTTCGGCACCGGGCGACCGGTGTACGTGTCGACCAGTTCCGCGACCGGACTGATGGAGACCGCGGTCACCAACCTGTCGTCCACGCGGATTCTCGCCCTCGTCTGCGGGGCTTTCGGGGACCGCTTCCGAGCGATCGCCGAGCGGTGCGGACGGGCGGTCGACGTACTGCGGGTCGATCCGGGCCAGCCGAACACGGCGAGGAGGATGGAGCAGGCGCTCGCCGATGACCCGGGCCGCTGGGATCTCGTCACGGTCGTCCACTCGGAGACCTCGACCGGCGTGCTGAACCCGATCGCCGAGATCGCCGAGGCCGTGCGGCGCTACGAGGGAGTATTGCTGGCCGTGGACGGGGTGACTTCGGTGGGAGGCGTTCCGATCCGATTCGATGACTGGGAGATCGACTTCCTGCTCACGGGATCTCAGAAGGCGATCGCCCTTCCTCCCGGCCTCGCATTCGGTGTGGCCTCGGATCGCGCGCTGGAGAGGGCGGCTCGGATTCCGGCCCGGAGCTACTACTTCGACCTGCTGGCGTTCGACCGCAGGGCGCGGGAGTACCAGACCACGAACACGCCGGCCGTGTCACTCATCTATGCGCTCGAGCGACAGATCGAGCGCATGGCGGCGGAGGGGCTCGGGTCGAGGTTCGATCGACACGCCGCGATGGCGGCTCGGACAGAGGCGTGGGTGGATGAGCTCCAGAAGACTATGGGACCGGGCTACGGCATTCTCGCCGCGCCGGGCTTCCGGTCGCCGACCGTGACGGCGGTCACGCTTCCGGCGTCGATTTCCGGAACGCGGATCGTGTCAGCCGTCCGCGAGAGAGGCTTCACGATCGCCCCGGGCTATGGGGAGCTGAAGAACCGGTGCATCCGCATCGGCCATATGGGAGATCATTCGCTCGATGAGCTCGTGCTCCTCCTCGGGGTGATCCGGCAGGAACTGCTGAAGCTCGAAGCGGTCGCTGCCGAATCGGTGACGGAAGGAGCTCTGCGATGAGCGGCCCGAAGCGTCTGGTGCTGGCCGACCCCCTCTCGGATGAAGGCGTGAAGATTCTGGAAGAGACGGGCGCGATCAAGGTGGAGGACCTCTCGGCTCTTCCCCGCGAGGAGCTCAAGCGGCGCCTGTCGGGCTCTGCGGGACTGGTGGTGCGGAGTCGGACGCTGGCGGACCGGGAGCTGATCGAGGCGGCCGAGGGCCTCGAGGTGATCGGTCGGGCGGGCGTCGGGACCGACAACATCGATCTCGACGCGGCGACGAGACGGGGCGTGGCGGTGTTGAACGCACCGGCGGGCAATACGCTTTCAACCGCCGAACTCACATTCGGCCTGCTGCTCGCGACGGCCCGGGGGATCGCCGAGGCCGATCGCTCGATGCACGAGCTCCGCTGGGACCGCGGGCGCATACCCGGGAGCCAGTTGAGCGGGAAGACTCTGGGCGTCGTGGGGGCCGGGCGAATCGGAACCGAAGTCATTCTCCGGGCTCGCGCGTTCGGGATGCGAGTGCTGGTCGCCGATCCCTATCTGACGCCGGAACGGATCGCCGACCTGAACGTCGAGGCCGTGGAGCTCGACGATCTCCTGCGGCGGTCCGATTACGTCACCCTGCACCTTCCGCTCACCGAGGAAACCGCGAATCTGATCGACGAGGAGCGGATCGGTCGGATGCAGCCCGGAGCGGTGCTGATCAACGCCGCCCGCGGCGGGCTGGTCGATGAGGAGGCGTTGGTGGCGGCTCTCGAAGACGGCCGGCTGCGGGCGGCGGCGCTGGACGTGTACGAGGAGGAACCTCTTCCCCCCGACCACCCTTTGCGGCAGGTGCGAAACCTGGTGCTTACCCCGCATCTCGGAGCCTCCACGCCGGAAGCACAGCGCGAGATCGCGATCGAGATCGCGTACGCGATGCGGGACGCCCTTCTCGAGGGGAAGCTCCGAAACGCCGTAAACGTTCCTTCTGCCGGCGGGGCAGACCTCGAGAGACTTCGACCCGTGATCGATCTGGCCCGGCGACTCGGGGTGGTCGCAGCGGAACTCTCCGAGAGCCGTATCGAGAGACTCAGCGTGCGCTTCGCGGGTCAGGTGCCGAGCGGCCTGCGCCTGGTGGCGTCGGCCGTGGCGGAGGGTCTGCTGAAGAGATCGCTCGCGGGACCGCTCAACCTGGTCAACTCGCTTCTGCTCGCCGAGGAGCGTGGCATCGAGGTCGTCCGATCGAGAGTGAAGCCCCTGATCGGCCATTCCGCCTGGATCGAGGTTTCGGTGCAAGGGAAGGAGATGAACCGGACGATCGCCGGCTCGCTGCGCGAGGACGGGTCGGCCACTCTCGTGCGTGTGGATGGGTACCCGGTCAACGTCAGCCCCGTCGGCTTTCTCCTGTTCGTCTGGAATCGCGACGTGCCCGGTGTGATCGGTAGAGTGGGCACGCGGCTCGGGGATGCCGGGGTGAACATTGGCGAGTTCCACCAGTCCCGGGATGCCGTCAGCGGGAAAGCGCTCGCCGTGATCGGAACGGATGACGGTCTTCCTCCGGAGCTGCTGCTGCAACTCCGGTCGCTGGACGATCTCCTGGATGTTCGGCAGGTGGACCTGAGGATCTGAGCGCAGGTTCGAACTCGGCTCGCGGGACCTGCTCGAGCTGCCGGGTCAGTAGCGGGGCATCCCCGGGTCGATCTGGCGTGCCCAGTCGTTGATTCCCCCCTTCAGGTTCACCGATCGGGCGAATCCGTGGGCCTGGAGATACTTCACCGCCATGGCGCTTCGACTGCCGCTCCGGCAGTAGATTACGGTGTCCTCCGTCGGATCGAGCTCATCGAGACGATCGAACAGCTGGCCCAGCGGCATCAATCGGGCGCCCGCAAAGCCGAGGTTGCTGATCTCCCACTCGTGCGCTTCGCGCACGTCCACGAGCTGCAGTCGCCCCCCGCGATCGAGGATCGTCTGCAGCTGCGCCACGTCGATCTGAGGCACGCCGTTCGGATCGGTGGAGGCCGACTCCATCAGATCCGTACCACCGGCCGGGCCTTCGGACGAATTCGAACGGATACCGGGGTCCTTCGGGTGCGCCGCGCGGGAACCGCAGAACTCCTCGTAATCGATCAGTCCGGTGATTGTCGGATTCGTTCCGCAGATGGGACACTCCGGATCCCGGCGCACCTCGATCTCCCGGAACTCCATCGACCCCGCGTCCAGGATCAGCAGGCGCCCCGCCAGGGAGCGCCCGGCACCGAGAAGGAGCTTCAGGGCTTCGGTCGCCTGGATCGTCCCGATGATCCCCGGGAGCACGCCCATCACACCGGCCTCCTCGCACCCGGGGACGAGGCCCGCCGGAGGCGGGTCGCGGAACAGGCAGCGGTAACAGGGCCCATCGGGAAGCCCGAACACGGAGGCCTGTCCCTCGAATCGAAACACCGCGCCGTAGGCCAGAGGAATGCCGAGCAGCACGCAGGCGTCGTTGACGAGATAGCGGGTCGGAAAATTGTCGCTGCCGTCGATTACGACGTCCCATCCTGCGAGCGTGTCGAGAGCGTTCTCTGAGGTCAGCCGCAGATTCAGCGGGACCACATCGACGTGGGGATTCAGTCGGGCCAGTGTCTCCGCCGCCGAATCCACCTTGGGTCGGCCGAGGGAGGTCGTCCCGTGCAGGATCTGGCGATGCAGGTTCGACAGGTCCACGGTATCGGCATCGACCAGGCCGATCCGACCGACACCCGCCGCGGCCAGGTAGAGAGCGGCGGGAGATCCCAGTCCCCCCGCCCCGATCAGCAGCACGCCCGCCTCGCGGAGCCGTACCTGGCCCTCCTCTCCGAATCCGGGGAGGATGAGCTGCCTGTGGTACCGGAGTTCCTCTTCCGGGGTGAGGGACCGGCTTTCGCCGGGTCTTCCCCCCGCGATCGATGCCACGACGGTGAGCACCGAGTCCTTTGTGATCGGCACGGGTCCGTCCACCCCTGCATCGACTTCCCGCCCGTCCAGGAACAGGCGGACGTACGGGCGTCGGGTGCCATCGTCAGCCAGCAGCCGACTGGCCAGCAACGGTTCGGACTCGGCCAGCTGCTGCAGCAGTCCTGCCAGCGTGTCCGTCTCGATGACGAGCTCTTCCCGGTCACGGGCGTGAGACCTGAGCGACGCCGGGATACGGAGCCTCACCTCGGGCATTCCGCTCCCTCCTCCGCATGCCAGGCCCGCCGGGCACCGCTGCGACCGCCGATTACCGGTACGGTGACCTGCCAGAGCCCCGGCACGGCCGATTCCAGGTCTGCAGACGAGGGCTCCGGTCTGCGGTCCGGGTGCGAATGGTAGAAGCCGAGAAGCGACTCGCCGGCGGCTTGCCGGGCCCGACACAGTTCCTCGAGCTCTCGGGGTCCGACACGAAATCCTTCCGTGCGGCGGGCGGCTCGGTTCACCAGGGGAAGAGCACTGGTCACGATGGGGCGTGCCCGGCCAGAACGCGATCCGAACAGCGCTCCGCAAGCCTCCTCCGGGTAGGCCGATTCCACGTGGCGCGCGATGCGGTCACGAAGATCCGCCGCCATCGGCAGAGCCGCGCAGCGCACCGATCCGGATTCAGACACGGATCGACAGCGACGCCCGGATCGCCTGGTAGTTTTCCCGTATGGAACCCGGACCACGGAACACGGACGAGCCGGCCACGAGGACATCGGCGCCTGCCCCTGCCGCCCCGGGCGCGGTATCGGGTCCGATTCCTCCGTCGACCTGAACGTGCAGTCCGTCGATCCCTGCTTCGCGGGCCATCTCCCGGACTCTCCGGACCTTGGAGAGGGCGGCGCCGATGAAGGCCTGTCCTCCGAACCCCGGGTTGACCGTCATCACGAGCACGAGATCCAATAGCGGCAGAACCTCGGAGAGCGTCTCGACCGGCGTGGAGGGGTTCACCGCGACCCCGACCCGCGCTCCCAGCCGTCGGATCTCGTGAAGGTCGCGGTGCAGGTGAACCGCGACCTCCTGGTGGATCGTGATCATGTCCGCGCCCGCCCGTGCGAACGGCTCGAGGAAGAGCTGGGGATTGTCGATCATCAGGTGCACGTCGAGAAACGAGTCGGTCACGGCACGCAATGATTCGAGGACCGGGATCCCGATGCTCAGGTTCGGCACGTAATGCCCATCCATTACATCGAAATGGAACCAGGAGGCTCCGGCTTCCTCGGCCTCCGACACCTGCTCGCCGAGCCGGGCGAAGTCGGCCGCGAGCAGCGAGGGTGCGATGATCTTCTCGCTCATGGGTCTCCCGAGTCAGGTCGGATCAGAGCAGGTCGAGCTCACGGCCCGAGCGGTCGAGGGCATCGAGCGCCCGAGCCAGGTGCTCGCGGGTGTGCGCGGCGGATATCTGCGATCGAATTCGCGCCGTTCCTTGCGGCACGACGGGATAGCCGAATCCAATGACGAAGACCCCGTCGTCGAGCAGCCGCGAGCTGAGGGCGATCGCGTCCGCCGTCTCGCCGATGATCACGGGAATGATCGGCGTGTCACCTTCGATCGGCTGATATCCCAGGCCCGTCAGACCGGCCCGGAAGTAATCCGCGTTCTCACGAAGCCGCGTGACCAACTCCGGGTGCGACTCCAGATGCTCGATCGCAGCCAGGGCTCCCGCGGCCGAGTGCGGGGGAATCGCGTTGGTGAACAGCTGGGTGCGGGACCGCTGGACAAGATACTCGACCACTTCCCGGCTGCTGGCAATGAATCCCCCCGCCATGCCGCCGAGGGCCTTCCCGAGAGTGGAGGTGATGATGTCTACCTCGCCATGCATTCCGAAGTGCTCGGGGGTGCCGCGTCCGGTATCTCCGAGAACGCCCGTGGCGTGGGAGTCGTCCACTGCCATGATCGCATCGTAGCGGTCACACAGCTCGCGGATCGCGGGCAGGGGAGCGATCTCTCCTTCCATAGAGAAGACGCCGTCCGTGATCACCATGCGGTGACGCGCCCCCTGCGCATTTTTCAACGCATCCTCGAGGGAATCCATGTCCATGTGGCGGTATATGTGCCGCTGCGCCTTGCACAGCCGGATTCCGTCGATGATCGACGCGTGGTTCAGCTCGTCACTGATCAGCGCGTCCTGCTCGCCGAGGAGCGGAGCGAAGAGCCCTTCGTTCGCGTTCCAGCAGGAGGTGTACGTAATCGACGCTTCGGTCTCGAGAAAGTCTGCGATCCGGTCCTCCAGGTCCCGGTGAACGTCGAAAGTCCCGCAGATGAACCGGACGGAGGACGTACCCGCCCCATAGCGTTCGGCGCCCTCCCGGACCGCTGCCACGACTTCGGGGACATCGCAAAGGCCGAGATAGTTGTTCGAGCAGAGGTTGATCGTCTCGCCGTATCCTTCCAGATCGACGACCGGCCCCTGCGGACCGCAGATGTGCTGAAGCTGCTTCAGCACCCCCTGCTGGCGCATGTCCGACAGCTCATTCGACAGTCGCCGGTTCAGGCCTTCATTGACCGGGCTGGTCGAAACATCCCCCTCTTCGTACTGGGTCATACAGGCGCCTCCGTTCTGGTCCGCGGCCGCTGTGTCCGCGGCGACTCAACCTTCGTTTCTCTCGTCCTGCAACCTGCTCCCACCACATCGCCGCCCGCTAGTCCCCGAAATACTGCGCTCCGGTACTGTCCGTCACGGAGGAGCGGTCGGCCCGAATCACGGGCCGCGAGCCCCATGCGCCACACGTCGTGAAGCCTGCCAGGTGTCCGTCGATACGAACCCGCCGATCGGTTCCCGCATGCCGGCCGAGGCCCGCCGTGTCGCCGCGCAACGCGAACGGGCGCTGGTTGCCGATCCAGCCCGGTCCGAACAGCAGGCAGCCACCGGCGGCATGCAGGGTGCCTTCTCCCACCGCTCGCATCGAGGAGAAGGCACCCGAATCGACGGCGACGAAGGAGCCGAGGTCGCGCCCCTCCGCCGTTCGCACGACCCACCGTCCAGCCCCGAAGATCCGAAGCGGCCGGGCCTCGTAGAAGCTGACACGGCCGTCGGCGCACATCGTATCGTATACGCTGCGCGTTCCCGAGAGAACCAGTACCGAGTCCCGCACGTCGACCACCACAGTGTCCAGTCGGCCGCAGGCATCGGGCGA
>JARRPA010000046.1:0-8750 GCA_037383305.1 Gemmatimonadota bacterium
GCGGCACACGTGGGCCATCGGGCCGCGCGATCCGAAATTGTCCCTGCAACTGCGGATGTGCCGAGCATCTTCAGTCTCCCCGGGGCTTTCAACGGGCTACCGTATGGAAGGCGCCTGACGGTAATCATATCCGGGTCCGCCGCGCTCGGGAACGGGAACCATGCGAGCGCCCGGACTGGATACGCCGGGCCTCGTGGCCCTATCTTGGTCGGTCCCAACAGGCTGCCGGACCGTCGCGTCGCCGGTCCGCCGGGGGGCCTTTGAGCGACTTGACAGTCGGAGGGAGCGCAAATGGAACTGCAGGTACTGGTGCAGGGGCCCGACACGGTCCACCCGATCATGGTGGAGGCGCCGGACAGCGAGAATCCGAAGCGACTCTATGCCGAAGCTCTCGCTCAGGGCGCCCCCGTCGTCTGCTTCGGGAAGAGCTGCTTCAGAGTCGACCGTATTCTCGGGATCGTCATCCGCACGACGTTCATCGACAAAGACAAGTGGTAGCCGGTCTCTCAGCCGGTCTCTCGCTCGCGTCGTAACAAGCGACCGCCCCGCGCCGCGATCAGCCCGCGTAGAGGTCGATGATTCGCTCGATCGCCCTCCGGCACACGCGGCAGAAGAATTCCGCGCGCGTGAACATGATGCAGTCGATTTCCGGCCGGTACAGGCCCCGGGCCTCGTACATTGCCCCTTCGAACGCCCCCACCCGGTTGGCGAACTGCATGGTGGCAAGCAGGTCCTGCTCGATCCGACGCTGCCGCTCGAACAGCTCGTCGAATTCCGATTCAGGGGCCGAGCGCTCCATCAGCGCCCTCCGTGCCGTCCGGATCTCGCGGGAGTGTCTCTCGTACGCCTGCTTGCCCCAGGGTGTCGGAATCGGCGTTCCCGGCTCGACGAGGTCCCCCCACTTCAGGGCCGCGGGATCGTGCAGCGCGGTCACGTTGGGCTCCCACGGTTCGGGATGCGTGTCTCCCCCCGTCTCGTATGACACGTCGGATGTGTAGTACTCGTCCGCGAGCCCTGCGAAGTGATGTCCGAATTCGTGGACGAACACGTAGTCGGCGAACTCGGTGTCGACGGCGACCGTCGCCTGGAAGTTGAAGATTCCGCCTCCCCCGTACTGCTTTTCGTTGACGAGAATTTCTACGAACTCGTACGGTACGCCCGACAGGGCTTCACGCAGAGCCCGGTTGTCGAGGGTGAGCAGATATCGCTCGGAATCGAAGATGTTGAACTCGGTCGAGAGCGGGGTTCGCCGGAACTCACCCACCTGTGGCCGGTTCACGCCCGGTCGCTCGGCGGGCACGAGCACGGCTCGCACGTTGAAGTCGGCGCGGCGGGAACGGAAGGGTTCGGTCCCGAACAGAGCATCGCTCAGTCGATGGGCGTCGGCGAGGAACTTGGCTTCCTGATCCTCCGTGTAGCCCTCCCCGACGAGAACTAGGTCGACCTTCTCCGTCGGTGGCCCGTTCTCGAAGATCGTGTGCACGGTACCGCCCGGTCCCCGATCGGCAGGATTGACGAACCTCGAATCGGGGTCGACGACCGTCTCCCAGACCGGTTGGAAGCCATCCGGGCCCGTTCTCCGGTAGAGGATGACACGGACGGGCTCCAGGGGCCACGGAAATCGCAGGGACTCATGGAAGGTGCGGTACACCTCGTCCGCTTCCGCCGTCGTCTCCCACTCTCCGTAGATCGTGGCGAAGCCGCGTGAATAGAGCAGGGAATCGCTTTCGGCATCGCGCACCTCGAAACGGAACTTGCCCATGTTCGAGTCATCGACCAGGCGCGTGTGCGGGCCGGCCCAGGGACCGTCGGACACGATTCGATCGAGGCTGATGATCTCGGTTCCGGCCGAGCCCGAATGAAAGTAATCCAATCGCATCGTACGATCGCCGAAGTACGCACCAAAGTCGAGCTCCTGGGCCGATAGATCCGTCAATCCGAGGAGGAACGGCACCAGGGTCGCCATCAGAACCTGGCGGGGGATCGCTTTCATCACTCGTCTCCTGTAACGGGCAGACACCAGCCGGGAAACCGGGCGGGGGATCCGGGCCGTGCGCCTCGGCATGTGATATGATTCACACGGTACGAGAATGCCGGGCACCGCGGGCGCGGCGTCCGGAACCAAACTAGTCCGGCGCCGCGGCGGGCGCGACGGTCACAGGCTACCACGGGGGCAGCGACGGTGGACGTCGAACGGGTCGAACGGCAGATCGAGGACGCGGTGGAGGACGAAGGACGCTCGGGACGTCTGCGGCGCGCGCTGCGCGAACATTCTCGGCAGTTGGGCCAGGAGGCCGGGGCCTCGGACCTCGACGGCGCCGTGGGTTTCGTGGTGGATTACGTGCTACATGTCCCGGGTCTGCTTCGCAACGGAATGGAAACGGCGAGGATCGCAGGCCTCGAGCGGGAGATGTCGGCCGTGCTCGAGTCAGCCGTTTCCTACTGGTCGATGTCGGAAGACATGATCCCCGATCGCCTGGGCCTGCTGGGGGTTCTCGATGACGCCTACTGCTCGCTGACCCTGCTTCAGACACTCTCCGACCGTCACGAAGCCGAGACGGGTCGACGCCTGTTCAGCCCGGATCTGGAGGCCGCGAACCAGGCGATGCGTCGATTGATCGGTGAGCCGATCGCCTCGCAATTGGACATGTACGTGGGCTCCCAGTTCCAGGCGGATCCGATGATTCAGATGTCCCGCGCCCTGACTTCGCTGTCGCGATCCGCCGGGGGACTCAGACTGCCCGCCGATCCGGGAATCTGGGACGACAAGACCGTAGAAGAGGTGGTCCGCACACACCTCGGAGCCGTGGGTCTGGCATAGCGAGCGTATTCCCACGAGTCCATCGGGTGGCGTATGCTCGACAGAAGGTGAGGTCAGTGCGATTAAGCAATTGCCCGGTATGCCATAGCACGCTTCGTAACCTGCAGACTCTTTCCCTGTCTTCTGAACGCCGCCTTTCCGGGCCCCGGAACCTGCCTCCGCACCTCGCGGCGGATCTGTCCCGGCGCCGGTCGGTCATGTAGCTTGCCCACCGGATTCCAACCGCCCCAAGGAGGAGGCCGATGCCCGCACCATCTCAGACGCTTGCCGGTTCCACGCTGCTTCCGGCGGACCAGGTGTTTCCCACGCTGGAGCAGAACATCCTCGTGGATGGTTTTCATATCGTCATCGACCTGGAGCGTTCGTACGGTTCCACGATGGTGGATGCGCTCGAGGGCAAGGAGTACATCGACTGTTACACCTTCTTCGCGACGCTTCCGATCGGCCACAACCATCCGGGGCTGAACGATCCGGAATTTCGGGATGCGCTCATGAGGGCGGCGATCGAGAATCCGGCGAACAGCGATGTCTATTCGCGCGAATTCGCTTCCTTCGTGCGCACGTTCCGGGAGATCGCGGTTCCCGATGAGTTTCGATATCTGTTCTTCGTCGCCGGAGGCGCGCTCGCGGTCGAGAACGCGATGAAGGCGGCCTTCGACTGGAAGGCGAGGAAGAACCGGGAGAAGGGGATCGAAGGGGGCGGAGACCGCATCCTCCACTTCCGCGAGGCCTTCCACGGACGCAGCGGCTATACACTGTCGGTGACGAACACCGATCCGAACAAGACCGCTCTGTTCCCGAAATTCGACTGGCCGCGCGTGTCGAATCCGAAGCTGAGCTTTCCGATCGACGAAGAGGCCGCGGCCGCGGCCGAAGCCGAGTCGGTCGCCGAGATCGAGCGCGCCTTCGACGAAGATCCTCACGGCATCGCGGCGATTCTGATCGAACCGATCCAGGGCGAGGGGGGAGACAATCACTTCCGGACCGAGTTCCTGCGTGAGCTCCGAAGAATCGCCGACGAACGGGACGCGCTCCTGATCTTCGACGAGGTTCAGACGGGAATGGGTACGACCGGAGCCATGTGGGCATTTCAGGCCCTGGACGTCACCCCGGATCTGGTGGCCTTCGGCAAGAAGACGCAGGTCTGCGGGATCATGTCCACCCGCCGGATCGACGAGGTGGAGAAGAACGTTTTCCACCTGTCGTCCCGGATCAACTCGACGTGGGGCGGAAACCTCGTGGACATGATTCGATGCGCCCGATATCTCGAAATCATCCGGGACGAGGACCTGGTCGCCAACGCCGCCCGGGTGGGGAAGTACTTTCGCGACGAGCTCGCCGGGCTGGAAACCGAGTTTTCGGGTGCCGTCAGCAACGCGCGCGGACGGGGCCTGTTTCTCGCCTTCGACCTTCCGGACGGAGCGAAACGGGATGCCGTTCGGACGAGCTGCTGGGAGGCGGGTCTGGCGACCCTGACCTGCGGCCCCCGGTCTCTGCGCTTCCGACCGGCGCTGGTCTTTTCGGAGACGGACGTGGATCGCGCGATCGGAATTCTCCGTGACTCCCTGGCGGACCTGGGCTGAGTCGGGGATCGCTCCCGCGTACGGACGGGTCAGGGCGGGTCCAGT
Source organism: Gemmatimonadota bacterium (assembly GCA_037383305.1). Classification (GTDB taxonomy): domain Bacteria; phylum Gemmatimonadota; class Gemmatimonadetes; order Palauibacterales; family Palauibacteraceae; genus Carthagonibacter. The sequence goes on from JARRPA010000046.1 coordinate 4,450, forward strand.
TCCGCGTATCTTATGCGGGCCTCCCGTTGCTGGTGCGGATCGAAGGCGCCGAGCGGTTGTTCGACCGGCTCGGCGCCTTCGCCCTGACTCTCGCGGAGTGCCGCTGCAACTTCGCCGACAGTCGTGTCTCCGTCGAATCGAAGCCACGCGAAAGTTCCTGTCTCGTCCAGCTTCAGCCGGGGCGTACCCAGCCAGTGGTCCACTCGAGCCCCGAGCCCCTTCTTCCCACGTCGCTTCGGGTGCCAGCGGGTCAGGATCACCGGGCCATCCTCCCCCTCGGTCCAATCGGCCTGCCGGATCGGACGCAGGTGCAACAGGTTGATCCCCTCGTAGGGGGTCCCGCGCCCTCTTCTGCGACCGAACATCTCAGGTCTCCTTGAGAAGTTCCCGCAGGCTCAATCGCGGCCGTCCACGCTCTTGAGCGGCAGCCATCCCAGCAACCAGATGACGACCGGATAAATCAGCAGACCGAGCCAGAAGCTCGGTTCTCCGGATGGCGTGAGCGCATCCAGGGTCCGACCGATCGCCGGGACGAAGTCGGAGCCCATGAAGAGGAAGGCGAGGAGCACCGCCATCAGCGATTCGCCGGCGATGAATCCGGACGAGAGCAGAATTCCCTTGTTCGTCGCCGCGGTACGCTCGGCATCGGTGGCATTCCGCTTATCCAGAGCACGCGTGAAGCCCCAGTGAATCAGGCCGCCCACGAAGATCGCCGCGGTGGAATAGAAGGGAAGGTACATGCCCACCGCGATCAGCATGGGCGCGGGCGCCTCGACGAGGATGAGGCCGAGGGCGAAGAACATCCCGACGATCACGAGCGGCCACGCCATCTCGCCGCCCACGATCCCGTTGGCGATCAGGGCCATCAGTCCGGCCTGCGGGGCGGGCAGCTCGGCGGAACCGATCGTATAGGCGCCGTGCATCACGTTGAGCGCCACGGCGAGCACCAGGGAGGCTCCGATGACCCCGATGATCTCGCCGACCTCCATTCGCCACGGAGTGCCGCCGAGGATGTGTCCGACCTTCAGGTCCTGCATCATGTCACCGGCGATCCCGGCCGCGCAGCAGACGACGCCGGCCACGCCGAGCACCGCGGCGACGCCGTGCACGTCGGTCAGTCCGATCGCGACCATGAGGATCGCCGCGATCAGGAGGGCGCTGAGCGTCAGGCCCGAGATCGGGTTGTTGGAGTTCCCGATGAGACCGACCAGGTAGCCGGCCACGGCAGCGAAGAGAAAGCCGAGCACGACCATGACCACGGTCAGGATCAGCGCTCCCACCAGATTCTGCGCGAAGTACCAGTAAAGAAAGAAGGTGGCGATCGCCATGACGCCGATCGCGGGAACGACGCGGGTGAAGGGAAGATCGACATCGGTCCGGTCCCGCGCCGCACCCTCCGTGGTGGAGCCGATGTCCCCGAACGCCTTTCGGATTCCCGAGATGAGCGGTCCTCGAAGATTGTACAGCGTGTAGAAGGCGGCCACGATCATCGTTCCCACCGCGAGTGGCCGCACCTGGTTGAACCAGACGTCCTCGGAGAGCGCGATCAGACCGCCCGGATCTGCCGCGGCCACTTCGGCGAGCGCCGGATTGAGGAACACGGCGAGCGGGACGAGAAACAGCCAGCCGATCACGGCCCCGGCGAACACGACGGCCGACAACCGGAGGCCGATGATGTATCCCACGCCCATCAGCATCGGAGACGCCGCCGGGCTCGAGAGGTAGAGCCCTCCGCCGGGGTAGTCGCTGGGTACGCCGAGAATCTCGATGCTGGAGCGGCCGAATTCGACGACCGCCTCCGTCTTCTCCTTGATCAGGAGAATTCCATTGCTGTTCTTGAACAGTTCCCACACGGCGGCCAGGCCCAGGCCTCCCATGACGTACTTCGCCCCGGTCTGTCCTCCCTGACCGGCCTTCACGATTTCGGCTGCCGCCACGCTCTCGGGGAAGGGGAGATTCGCTTCGACCACCAGCGTGCGACGGAGAACGATGACGAAGAGCACACCGAGCACGCCCCCGATGAACATGATCGCGGTGCTCTCCCAGTACCGGAGAGTGTCCCAGGCACCGGTGATCACGAAGGCAGGGATCGTGAAGATCGCACCCGCCATCAGCGACTCACCGACGGACGCGGTCGTACGGGCGATGTTCTCCTCGAGGATCGTACCGTTGAAAGGTCGGAGCACGGCCATCGCCACGACGGCCGCCGGGAAGGCCGCGGCGACCGTGAGGCCGGCCTTCATGCCCACATAGGCATTGGCGGCTCCCAGCACGATCGCCATGACCACGCCGAGCGCGACGGCCTTCAATGTGAGCTCCGCCATCTCCGTCGTTGCGGGGACGTAGGGTACGTGTCTCTCTTCGCTCATCGGGCCTCCACCGGTTCGAACCGGCTGTTCCGCACGTGAGGGGTGTGGGTACGACGATGGACGAACCGGCAAGTTGCAGCCCGTCGACTGCGACCGCCAGCGGACGGCACGGTGGATCGTGCTGGCATCCGTGGACGCGGTGAGTGTCCGTTGTATCGTCCCGAATACGTTCCCGATCGGTCCGACCCCGGCATCGGATGATCTCTACGGTCCGAGCGGGATCCTGGCTTGCCATTCAGCGAAGGAGCACTGCCATGTCGTTCGTTTCCGAGCTCCAGCCTACGAAACTCTGGAGCCATTTCGATACGATCCTCACGATTCCCCGGGGCTCGAAGAAGGAAGATGCCGCGCGCGCTCACGTCGTGGCGATCGCCGAGAAGGCCGGCCTGGATCACGTGGTGGACTCGGTGGGCAATGTCGTAGTCCGGAAGCCCGGAACCGAGGGCCGGGAGACAGCGCCGATCATCGTGCTCCAGTCGCACCTCGACATGGTGCAGGAGAAGAACAGCGACACCGATTTCGATTTCGACACCGAAGCGATTCGCCCTGTGCGGGACGGAGAGTACCTCACGGCCGACGGAACGACGCTCGGCTCGGACAACGGAATCGGCGTGGCCGCGATGCTCGCGATCCTGGAGGCGGACGACATCTCGCACGGTCCGCTGGAGTTCCTGTTCACGATCGATGAGGAAACCGGACTGACGGGTGCCGGCGGGCTCGCCGAGGATCTGCTGGAGGGCCGCAAGCTGATCAATCTCGACTCGGAGGAGGAAGGCGTACTCACGATCGGCTGTGCAGGAGGGGCGGACACGCATCTGACGCTCCCGGTGAATCGTGCGGTCGTCCCCGACGACTGGCAGGCGCTCTCGATCCGAGTGGAGGGACTGAAGGGCGGACACTCGGGCGTGGACATCCACCTTCAGCGCGGTAACGCCGTCCGATTGTCGGGACGTGTCCTCTATGCCGCCTCGCTGCAGGAGGAACTCCGGGTAGTGTCGTTCCAGGGCGGCAACGCTCACAACGCGATTCCCCGTGAAGCCGATGCGATCATCGTGGCGCCGGCCGATGCCACGGAAGCAATCCGCGGGCTCCTGGCTTGCGAGTTCGAGGCGATCAAGGCCGAACTGCAGTCGATCGACCCGGGCTTCACGTGGAAAGTGGAGGACACCGATCCCCCGTCCGAGGCGATCGACGGGGCGGGAACCCGGCAGATGCTCGAACTGGTGAACGCGCTTCCGCACGGAGTGCTCGGCATGAGTCCGGACATCGAAGGCCTGGTCGAGACCAGCACGAATCTCGCGGTCGTGAAGGACGGGCCGGAATCGGTGAAGGTGCTGACCAGCACCCGGAGCTCGGTCATGTCCGCGCTGGCCGCCGTTCGGCAGCGCATCCAGGCGATCGGCTCGCTGGCGGGCGCGGAGGTCCACGAGAAGGACGGATACCCCGGCTGGAAGCCCGACACGTCTTCCGCGGTGCTGGCCGTGATGGCCGAGGTCTACGAGGCGGTAACCGGGGAGAAGCCGGAAGTGGGCGCCGTGCATGCCGGACTCGAGTGCGGGATCATCGGAGAGAAGTATCCCGGTATGGACATGATCTCGTTCGGTCCCCAGATCGAGTTCCCGCATTCGCCGGACGAGCGCGTGAAGGTGCCATCGGTCGAACCGTTCTGGCGTGTCCTGGTCGCTGCTCTCGAACGAATGGCGGCCTGAACGCCGATTCCTGTCACGGCCGGCTTCCGGCCCTCGATCCGGGGGCCGGCCGGTCGCGGCTCATGGCCCGGAACCTGCACACCTGACGGCGAATGGGCTACGTTCGTCCATGCCGTCGGGGAGAGAGGAACCGTGGGTTCGCAGGCAGGAACACGCCGTCGGGGACGTCCGGCCGGATCACGTTTCGAGGAGGAGTGCGGATGCAGTGGAAGCGCGGTGAGGT
>JARRPA010000047.1:0-11338 GCA_037383305.1 Gemmatimonadota bacterium
TTGATCTCGTCGGCGAGGAGCAGGTTGGCGGTCGCGACCGTCACCTTGCCGCCACCGGAGATGGCGTCACGCGCGTTCACACACAGGTTGGCGAGAAGCTGATCGATCTGCGAGGGGTCGATCCACACCGGCCACAGGTCGGCTTGAGGGCACCAGGAGAGCTCGATGTCCTCACCGATGAGGCGCCGCAGCATCTTGAGCGTCACCTCGACCACGACGTTGAGATCGACCTTCTTCGCAATGACGCGCTGTTTCCGGGCGAACATCAGGAGCTGCCGCGTGAGGTCGGCGGCGCTGGAGATCGAAGTCTGGATCTGCTCGAACCGATCGCTCACGGAGGTCGGGAGGTCATCCGAGAGGAGGGCCAGGTCGAGCTGCGACATCATCACGGCGAGCAGATTGTTGAAGTCATGCGCCACTCCGCCGGCGAGCCTTCCGATCGACTCCATTTTTTGCGCCTGCGCCAGCCGCGCCCGCATTTCCTCTTCCTCGGTCACGTCACGCTTCACCGCTACGAAGGCCTGCAGCTCCCCGCTGTCGTCCTGCACCGGCGAGATGGTCGTCAGCTCCGTGAAGAGGCTCCCGTCTTTCCTCCGGTTCACGATCTTGCCGGTCCACACATTGCCCGACAGGACCGTCTCCCACATGTTCCGGTAGAAGGCCGTGTCGTGTCGGCCGCTCTTGAGGATCCTGGGGTTCCTTCCTAAAGCCACTTCTCGGCTGTAACCGGTGAGTCTTTCGAATGCCGAGTTCACGTAGAGAATGTCGCCCTTCGGATCGGTGATCACGATTGATTCGTGGCTCTGTTCGATCGCCGTGAAGAGGAGAATGCGATCCGCCTCGGCCGCCTTGCGCTCGGTGATGTCATTGAAGGTGATGATGAGCTTCCCCGGAATGAAGTTGGCATAGAGCTCGCACACGCGGACCGACCCGTCTCCGCAGGTCACTCTGTACTCGCCGGCGTTGACGGGGGTACCCGATGCGCGGGCTTCCTCCAGCAGTGGCTTCCAGCGGGCGATGACCTGCCGCCGGTACTCCGGGTCGGGGTAGGCGATCCGGTACCATTCCTCCGACGTGGGCGCCGTGTGCCCCAGAAGTTCAATGGCGCTCCGGCTCCAGTAGAGGATCCGATCATCCTGCAGGTCGACGATCGTCACCGGAAACGGAGTGGAATCAACAACTTCCCTCAAGCGCTTCTCGCTCCCCCTCAGCTCCTCCTCCGCCCTCTCGAGCTCCGAGAACAGCCGGGCGTTGCGGATGGCAGGCCCCACGTACGACGCCACGGCCTGAACCAGGGACACATCGTCTTCACCCAGAGTGTGCGGGGGTCGCGTCAGGATATTCATCACCGCGACCGTTTCACCTTCCGCCGTGATTGGTACGCCGATGAAGGAGTGCAGGCCTTCCTCGTTGATGACCATGCGCTCGATCCGGGGGTCGTGGGAGGAGTCCTTCTCGATGAAGATGACCTCTCCCTGCTGGGCGATTCGCCCGGTCAGACCTTCGCCGTCCACGATGGTCCTGTCCGGCAGGATTCCGGTTTCATTCCACGCAGCAGAGTTGCCCGCCTGCTTCCAGAAGCCGACGGGGCAGCCCTCGCCGCCCTGTTCCGACTCACCCGGGTCCTCCGAAGTCTCCATCATCCGGCAGAGCTGAAGGTCATCGAACCCGCCGCGGGCGCCCGATCGAACGACGAGCTCGACGAAGTTCGTGATCGGAGGTTCGGAGGTCGGCGTGAGAGTCTGGACAGCGCCCAGCGCCGCCGAAGTGCTCGCCATCCACTCGGCGTCGATCCAGACCTGGTGAGAGGCGTCGGTCGACGCGGCCACCGCCTTCACATCGCGGATACGCACGTCGGGTTGAGTGAAGGCGTCGAGGAAGAAGGTGCCCCCGTCTTCGCTCGCGCCCCCGCTGTCGAAGCCTGCTCCGTCCTCGAACACGAGCACGTTTCCGAGTCCGAGACATTCCAGGCAGGTGGCGCCCGTTCCCGCCCAGGCGAGGAATGGGTCTCCGGGCGGTGACATCGTGTCGGTGCTGTAGATCCGAGCGCTCGGCAGACTCGAGTTCACCGGCCACGGGGTGACGTGGAACGAAAGCTCGAGCTCGGGCACGTCCATCACCGTCAGCGGATCACCGTGCGACAGAGATTCGAAGTCGACGACCGCGCAGACTTCCTCCACGGCACCGATCGCCGCCAGCGGTTGTCCGTCGGGGCCGACCCGATCCGCGTCCGGTGCGAACACGTTGTCCTCGCCGCAGCCGACCACCACCAGGAGCATTGCCGCGACGACGAGCCGCGCTCGTCCGTGTTGAATACGCATCCGGCTTCCCTCCGATGCTGAAGGTGCATTCGCAGCGTTCTCTTCGTCTCCCGGGTGTCCGTTCGCGGTACCGGACCTCGGAGAACGTCACGGCAAGCCGGGTTCCAGAATCGGATCCTCTGTAAGTCCCTGTAGAATAGAGATGTCGATCGCGATACGATCCGAAGGCGGGTGCAATGAGTATCCCGGAGTGACAAAAAGGGACGTGCCGGCTTCCGGCGTGCCGCGGCTCAAGTGCACAAGAAAAGGCGCCCGAACCTCACGTCCGGGCGCCATTGACGGGTCGGTGAACCTCCACCGGACCCGCCGGCGGAACTGAATTGCCGCGGCTCAGTCGTCGAGCTCAGCCCGACCGAGCGGACAGTACGACTCGTTGGCCATCTCGAGGGCGTCCTTGTCACCCGCGATGAAGGCCGCCTCGATCTCTGCGGGGCTCCAGTAGTAGTCGACCGAGGACTCCGCGTTCAGCCAGCCGGCCGCCGCGTGCACCCTTCTTCCCCTCGCTCCTGCTCTTCCATCCTGCAGATCCGGATGTCGTCGATCGCGCCGGAGCCGGCGAAGTCGAACTCGAGCGTATTGTTGAACTCGGCACCCGGTTCGATGGTAACGAATTCGACCTTGCTGTCGTTGTCGACCGCAACGTTCGTCTTGCCGACCTCGGTCCCGTCGGTCGCGACATCGATGCGAAGGGCGATGTGCTCTCCATCGGGTCCCTCCTGGTCCAACGCGGCGAAGCCCTGCACCAGATAGTCGTCCGTCGGGAAGGTGAACAGGAAGACCGAGTTCACGTCCGCATCGTCGGGCCACGCGTAGAATCCACCGACCGACGCAGCTCCGAGCGCCTGGTGCACCAGCACGTTCCCGAGGTTCTCCAACTGGCCGGCCGCCTCGAGGTCCGGGTCGTCTCCATTGTCGTCCGTGTCGTAAACGACCGCGTCGGAAGTACCCTGGTCGCCCTCCCCGATGTAGTTCCATTCCGTGATCTCGACGGTGACGGGATCACCGAACAGCGTCGTCGACGTGATGATCTCGCCGTGGGCGAACTCCTCGAAATCGATCGCCTCGCAGACGTAGCCTTCCGGGCCGTCATAGACGTACGAGGCCTGGATCGGGCCGGTCGTCTTCTTGAATGTGATTCCGTCGATGACCTCTACGTCGCCGCCCTGCAGACCGGGCTCCGTCGGGATCCTCTCCCCGTCGCAGGCGGCCAGAACGGCCAGCGCCGCGACGGCCGTGAGTGGTGCAAATCGCATCTTCACCATCGGGCAGACTCCTTTTCTCGGTAACGCTTCCTTCGGGTCGAACACCCTGCGTCGCGCCGTGACGGCACGATCACGCTCTGTCCACCCGTCGGTGTATGCAAGAGCCCGGCCGGGAACAGGAGCACTCGACTCATCTTCGTAAGTAACTGATGGTCAATTACTTGAGTGCTTTGATTAGCCGAAGGCGCCGGTGGGCCTGTCGTGCGACTGCAACGATTGCATGGTCGGCACGACATGGACATCTGCGGAACCCGTGGCGCATCGCCGCCCCGGGCGCCCATCTTCGGCGGCATGATCGAAGATCGCGCGACCGCACGTGGACCGGGAGATCGAGCGGGCGGCAAAAGTCTGCCGACTCTCGGCCGCCGACTGCTCTGGGGCCTGCTGATCCTGCTGTTCGTCGCCTTGTTTACGGTGGCCGTGACCGTATACATCGTGTTCCGTCTCTCGCTGCCGCTCGGCGTGTCCGCGCTGATCCTGGGCGTGGTCACCGTCGGCGACATCCTCCTTCTCGGCCTCTTCGCGCGGGTCCGACTCCGTGAACTCGTTCTCGAGCCGGTGGACGCAATGGTCGAAGGTGCCGAGCGTATCGCGGGTGGAGACCGGGTTCACCGGCTTCCCTCGGTCGATACCGCTGAGCTCGAGAGGCTCTCCTCGGCCGTCAATTCGATGGCCGAGGGACTCCTCGAGAACCAGGAGACGCTCGCGGCGAACGTCCGATCGCTGAATGACACCAATCGGGAGCTTTCGGCAGCCCGAACCCGGCTCGTCCGGGCGGAGAAGCTCGCCTCGATCGGTCGGCTCTCCGCGGGTGTCGCGCACGAAATCGGCAATCCCCTCGGGGCGATTCTCGGATACCTCGAAGTCGGGCGACGACGGGGCGGAAATGCGGAGTGGCTCAGCGGGATCGACTACGAGACGAAGAGGATCGACCGCATAGTGCGAGGACTTCTGGAGTACGCGCGTCCCAAGGAGGCGTCGGCCCGAGCGGTGGATCTCAACGAGACCGTGCGACGGACGGAGGAGATGCTCCGGCTCCAGGGACGATTCAAGAATTCGGACGTCCGTCTCGTCGTCGCCGAAGACCTGCCGCCGGTGCAGGGGGACTCGAGCCAGCTCGAGCAGGTCCTGGTCAATCTCCTGCTGAACGCGACGGATGCGATCGATGAGACCGGACGGCCGGGCGAGATCGAGATCGTGACTCGACCCGTAACGGTCGGAGAGGGCGACTCGGCGGTTCCGGTCCGACGCAGCGAAGACCCGGTCGGCGTGGACTACTCTCACCTTCGTCGACTCGATCAGGCGCGGGATCCCGGCCCGGCGAGGCGTCTGCGCGCGGGCGATCCCGCGGTGGAGCTGCGAGTTCGCGACAACGGCTCGGGAATTCCGGAGGAGGCCCGAAGCCGCGTCTTCGAGCCGTTCTTCACGACGAAGGAGCCTGGACGCGGCACCGGCCTCGGACTTGCAGTTTCTGCACGTCTGATCGAGGGGATGGGCGGAACGATCGAGGTACTTCCCACCGATCGTGACGGTGCACTCCTGCGCCTGTTGCTGCCTGTCGTCACCGGGGAAAGGGCCGAATGAGAATCCTGGTTCTGGACGATGACGCCGGCCTGCGTCGGACCGTATCGCTGCTGCTCGAGGACGAGGGGCACGAGGTGGTCACTGCCGCGGACGGCGAGGAAGGGTTGCAGAAGGCCACGGAATCTCAGCCCGATCTGATCCTGACGGATGTCCGGATGCCGGGCCTCGATGGGATCGGATTCCTCGACCGATACGAAGCACAGGACGGCGGGGCGAGGGTCATCGTGATGACCGCGTACGGAAACTCGGACCTCGCGATCGAGGCCATCCGAAAGGGGGCCTGGGACTACATCGACAAGCCCTTCACGCCCGATTCGCTCCTGCTCAGGATCCGGATCGCCGAAGAATCTTCGAAGAAGGACCGTGAAATTCACCGGCTTCGCCGGCAGGTGCGTGTCGAGAAACGGCACGGCGGAATCATCGCAAGCAGCGCGGGCATGACCCGGGCGCTGGAACTGGCGGAACGCGTCGCCAAGCACCCGACGACGGCGCTCGTAACGGGGGAAAGCGGCACCGGAAAGGAACTGATCGCCCGGTTGATCCACGAGGTGTCGGGCCGGCAGGGGGCGTTCGTGCCCGTAAACTGCGGAGCGATTCCGGAGAATCTGCTCGAGTCCGAGCTGTTCGGTCACGTCAAGGGATCGTTCACGGGTGCCACCGCCGATCGGACGGGTCTGTTCGAGGAGGCGGACGGGGGAACCCTGTTTCTCGACGAGGTCGGCGAACTGCCGCAGTCCCTTCAGGTCAAGCTTCTTCGGGCGCTCCAGGAGGGCGAGATCCGGCGTGTCGGAGAGTCGAAGCCCCGCCAGGTGGACGTGCGAATCGTGGCGGCTACGGCCCGGGATCTCGAAGCCGAGGTCCAGGCGGGCGGATTCCGGTCCGACCTGTACTACCGTATCAACGTCGTGAGAATCCACCTGCCTCCGCTGAGACACCGGACGGACGAGATTCCCCAGCTCGCGAAGCACTTCCTCGCCTCGTACAACGAAGCGATGGATATGGAAGTTCAAGGACTCGAGTCGGCCGCCCTGAAGTGCATGGCAGCCTACGGCTGGCCGGGCAACGTCCGCGAGCTGGAGAATGTCGTGGAAAGGGCAATGGTGCTTGCGGATGGCGAGATGATCGAGGTGGAGGACCTGCCCGAGATCGTGCGGGATCCCGACTCGACGATTCGGATCAGCTCCGAGAACCTCTCGAGCGACGAGCTGAGCGTAAAGAAGCGGACGGCGGAACTCGAGCGGCACCTGATCGCCCGAGCGCTCGAGGTTACGGAGGGGAATCGAACCCGGGCGGCCGAGCTGCTGGAGCTGAGCTACCGCGCACTTCTGTACAAGATCCGGGACTACGGCCTCGGCTGATGCGGCGAAGAAAAAGGAGTTGGCCCGGGAGTTGCCTCGGCCGGTAGCCATACGGCGCGAAAGGGCCGGCTACCGATGACGAGAGCCCGGACGGGAGGACCGCCGGGCCGGACCGGATCGAACCGACGTGAGAGAGAATCGAATGAAACGCGTATTTCCGATGTTGCTTGCGGCCATATTCTGCTGTTCGGCAACCCTCCCGGCGCAGGTGGAGGGCGGTCGTCTCGACAGCCGGGCGTCACTCGAGATGCGGCGCGACAGTCTCGTGGGCCGTCTCGCCCAGGTCGCCGATCCGGACGGGGAAGAGGCGCGGGCGATGGAGCGGCAGATCGCCGGTATCGAGCAAAGACTGGAATTCGGCGATTTCCGGCCGGGGGAGGTCGTCGGATTGGAGGTCAGAGGTCAGCCGCAATGGACCGGGAGCTTCACGGTCCAGCCGGACCAGACGCTCGTCCTGCCCGGCGTGCCGCCGATCGACATGGACGGTGTCCTGTACGCGGACGCTCATGAGGTGATCCGAACGGGCCTGTCGACCGTACTGAGAGATCCCCAGATCCAGATCGACACCCAGATGCGGGTCGGCGTCGTGGGAGAGGTGACTGAACCGGGATACTACGACGTCTCAGGCTCGATGCTGGTCTCCGATGTGCTGATGCTCGCCGGAGGGCCCACCACGCGCGCCGCGACCGAGAAGGTGCGGGTGCGCCGATTCGGCGAGACGATCCTCGAGGGGCCGCAGATCACGGCTCCCGGCCTCACACTGGACGACCTGGACATCCGGCCCGGAGACGCGATCGAAATGCCATCGACCGAAGGAAAGTACCTGCTTCTGCGCAACATCGGGATCGGGCTGGGAATCGTGGCCAGCTCGATCGCCATCGTGGCCCTGGTGTTCTGAAGCGGTCGATGCCCCGTGTCCGACGGCGGCCACTGGTACGCCACCGCGGTCGGGACCTATCTTGCAGGCACGCAACCGTTTCGACTCTTCTGTGTGGAGGCTGTGCACCACGTCCGGCCGGTCCGCCGTAGTGGGAATCTCGTATCTCGTTGAATAGCAATCATGTAGTAGCGGTTTCGTCGGGTGGCACAGGGGATGCTTCGAATGACGGACGACCTACGTCATTCGTGCCGGAAGGCAGCGTGAGCAAGCAGGCGTCCATGAACGAGATGCAGAGGACTCTGACCGTCGTACGCGAGCCGGTGTTTCGCCGGCGAGGCCGACCCCGCTACGTCACTCTCGAAGTGGATCCCGCCGCGGATACCGCGCACGGGATCGCTCCGGGCGCGGCGATCCGTCGGCCGAATCCGGTCGAAGCTTCCATTCTCCGCGGGCTGAACGTGATTCTGGCGGCGGGAGCCCTGGTCGTCCTGGCGCCCCTGATTCTGGTCCTCGCGCTTCTGGTGCGCCTGGACAGCCCGGGCCCGGTGTTCTACCGGCAGCAGCGTGTGGGACTCGACCGGAGATCCCCGGGAGAGGGGCGACCGAGTGGCGGACGGCGCGTATCGGACCTCGGCGGACAGCCCTTCATGATCACGAAGTTCCGCTCGATGCGAGTGGACGCAGAGAAGGACAGTGGGCCCGTCTGGGCCCAGGACAACGATCCGCGCGTCACGAGGGTCGGTCGGTTTCTGCGCCGTACCCGCCTGGACGAGCTGCCGCAGTTCTGGAACGTTCTGAAGGGCGACATGTCCATCGTGGGCCCTCGACCCGAGCGGCCTCAATTCGTGCAGCAGTTGCGTGAAGAGATCGGACACTACCCGCTTCGTCACCAGGTTCCCCCGGGGATCACCGGTTGGGCCCAGGTGAACCGACGTGCCGACCAGACGGTGGATGACGTCCGCGCGAAGATGGACTACGACCTCGAGTACTTGCAGAGAAGGTCCCTCTGGTTCGATATCTGGATCATGCTCAAAACACTTCCCGTAATGTTCGAGCGTGATCACCCGAGCAAGACCGAGTTGTGATCTCATTCATGACGCTACGGAAACGGCCCCTGACCGCAGCGAGGAAAGCCTATGTCTGAGTCGATTCGTCCGGACCCGAATGCCAGGTCGATCAACGTGCTGCTGGTCACCGCGCACGACTGGTTCGCTTCCGCTCTCCAGGCGGTCCTCGAGCCGGAAGGCTTCGCATTCGCGCGAGTTCGGTCGGCGAGACTCGCCGTCCGGGATTCCCGGCTGGTGAATCCGGAGATCGTGATCATCGGTGAGAACCTTCCCGACATGAAGGTGCCCGAGTTGTCTCGGGCCCTTCGGTCCGCGGGCCTGCGCGACAGCGTCCCGATCCTGGTCTATTCGCCGAATTTCTGGGCAGAGTCCGATGAGGCGGCGGCGATGGCCGCCGGCGCCTGGGATATCATCAAGGAGCCCGTCCGCTCGAAGCTGATCGTCGCCAAGCTGCATCGGCTCCTCGAGATCAAGCGACTGATAGAGATTACGGAAGAGGGCACTCTTACCGACACGGCCACGGGACTTTACAACCTGGCCGGCCTGATGCGGGTGGTGCGGCTGCTGGAAGCCAACGCTACCCGGACTTCCGTTCCGATGAGCTGTGTCGTGCTGGGTCCGGCCGAACCCGCGACCGGGGATCGGCTGGAGATTCAGCGCCGGGAGACGGCGGACCTCGCGAAGCGCCATCTCCGGACATCCGACGCCATCGGGTGGCTCGGAGAGGCCGAACTCGGCGTAGTCGCCTACAATACATCGGCCGCGGGCGTAACGACGATGGTGCGCCGCCTGAATCGCCAGATCGAGCCCGTCGGAGACTGGCGAGCCGGTCGAAGCCCGTTCAGCGCGGGCATCGTCGAGTTTCCTTCCACCGAAGTGAGCGCGGACGACGGGCACGCACACAACCCGGTAGCGAACCGGATCGCGAGTCTCACGCGCTTCGCTGCCGCGCGGACCGCCCTGCGGCAGGCGAGGGAGGGGGGAGGCGGAATCCGTATCGCCGAGATCAGTTGATCCGATCCGTCGCGCGGGCCATCCGCCATACGCCCGACCGTCTGAAGCATTCCGTCCGGCACGAGGCTGCTCGAAACGCGTTGCTCGGTCGCCGGGGAGCCACCGTTCTCTTCGTCTGTCACGGCAACATCTGCCGGAGTCCCTACGCCGAGCATGCGCTCGTCCGGGACCTGGGCGGCCGCGAAGGGTGGGAAGTCACTTCGGCGGGTTTCGTCAAGCCCGATCGACCCTCGCCGGTCGAGGCCCGCTCCGTGGCCTCCCGTCGTGGCGTCGACCTCAACGCGCACCGCTCGCAGCTCCTGACTCGCGATGGCGTGACCTCGGCCGACCTGATCTACGTGATGAGCTCGGCCCAGCAACGTGACATCCGGACGCAATTCGCCGCAGACCCGGAGAAGGTGTGGGTCCTGGGCGACCTCGATCCCGAACCGATCCGAAAGAGGACAATCCGTGATCCGGTCGAACAACCGGAGGCGGTCTTCGAAGAGGTGTACGACCGGATCGATCGCTGCATAAAGGTCATCACCCTGTCGGCGGACCGGTCCTCACCCTGAATTTCCGGGGCATCCACCGTCCGGCCATGTCGCCGGCCAGGACCCCCGCCCCCGCCCATGCCACGGTCGTGAACAGGTCGGCCCCGGTGCCTCCTCCGCCGACCAGAGCTGCGACCAGGAGTCCCACCAGACCGACCGAGAGTCCCGCCCACCAGCTGGTCCGCGGCCGGAAGCCGGAGCCGAGGGGCAGAAAGAGCAGGGCCAGCCAGGCAGCGTCCGCGAGTCGCTCGAGACCATTCGTCGGTGCGGCTCCCACGAGCAGGCTCCAGCCGCGGCCCGGCGGTGCGAGGGAACGGCAGGAGGTCCGGGAGATGTCGGAGCAGATGCTCCCGCGGCCGACGGTCACCGAGATTCCCGCCGTATCGCCGGCGACAGGCGCGGAGGCCTCGAACAGAGCCTGCGGAGCACGCAGCCGCAGATTCGACGCGCGGCGACGGACGCGGACGAGAAGGTCTCCTCCTCGCCCTCCAAGGACGAAGATCTCCCTCTCCATTCCGTCGTATATCGAGAAGATCGGGGCCGTCGCCGTCGGCGGCGCACCCGCGACGAATTCCACCTCCACCGGTTCCCCGGCCAGCAAGAGGGCTCGCACCGCCGGTGTGTTCTCCAGCCGCCGGCCCGGAAGCTCGATGTCTCCAATGCGCGCTGCGAGCACCTGGCCCCGGTACCGGTCGTAGTGCCCGAGATCCGGCGTCCACTGTCCGAACCAGGTGGATTCGGGGAGGGCCGGCCTCAGAAGCAACGTTCCACCGGTGCAGACGATCGCCACGAGGGCGCCGGCTAACACCGGCAGCGATCCGGTACGCCGGGCGTGCACGGGCAGGCCGCGCTTCCAGAGCCCGGACAGCAGCAGGCCGATCGCGGCCCCCATCGAGTTGGCGATCACGTCCGATAGGGTCGGAAATCGTCCGGGAAGGAAGATCTGCGCCGTTTCAATCGCCGCGGCGAGGAGCGTCAATCCGATCCAGGCCCGCCAGGGAGCCCGGCGAGGGCGCAGCCCGAGCACAAGCCCCAGAGGCATGAAGAGAAGCACGTTCAGTATGGCGTCGGCCAGAGCGAAGTGGCCACACCAGATGCACGTCCCCGGGAGCGCGGTCTCCGTCGAATCGACCGGTGCCAGCGTGAGGACGAGGACGATCAGAATGAGGGCGGCCGCGACGATCGATATCCGGGCCCGCCGGGATCCGAGTCGGCTCCAGCCCTGTCTCCGGCGCGTCCCGTGTCGTCCGGGTCCCGGCATCGCGATCCGGACGGTCGTCGTCACCGGGGACCGTGCATACGTACAGGCCGGCGCCGGG
>JARRPA010000048.1:0-8718 GCA_037383305.1 Gemmatimonadota bacterium
CTCCACCCCCCAGCGCAACCAGCCGCTGGACGGCTCCTGGGTCGATGCACGGGACACCGGTGGTTCGTCCTGGGGCGGTGTCCCGCCCCCATGGATCTGATCAGCGAACCGCAGCCATAACAAGAGGATAGAGGAATCATGCAAGACTTCATGGGGCGCCTCGGAATCGAGGACCGGAATCTCGGAGGATTCGCCGGCAGCTGGATCGGCTCGGGACCGGAGCTCGAAGTCAAGACGCCCATCGACGGCTCGGTGATCGCCTACGTCCGGCAGGTCAGCGAAGCGGAAGCCGACCGGATCGTCGGCAAGGCCCACGAGGCCTTTCTGGAGTGGCGGAAGATTCCCGCCCCGAAGCGCGGCGAGGTCGTCCGACAGCTCGGTCTCGCGCTGCGCGAGCACAAGGAGGATCTCGGCCGGCTCGTGAGCCTCGAGATGGGCAAGATCCGTGCGGAGGGCGAAGGGGAAGTGCAGGAGATGATCGACATCTGCGACTTCGCCGTCGGACTGTCCCGGCAGCTGTATGGAAACACGATGCAGTCCGAGCGCCCGGACCACAGGATGTTCGAGCAATGGCATCCGCTCGGTGTCGTGGGCGTGATCACCGCGTTCAACTTTCCTGTCGCGGTGTGGAGCTGGAATGCGGCCCTGGCGGCGGTGTGCGGAGATTCGACCCTCTGGAAGCCGTCGAGCAGCGTCCCGCTCTGCGGGATCGCCATCACGCACATCGCGGAGAAGGTCTGCCGAGCGAACGATGTGAACCCGGCGATCTTCTCGCTCTCGGTCGGAAAGGGATCGGTCGTCGGCGAAAAGCTGCTTCAGGACAGGCGGATTCCGCTCGTTTCATTCACCGGAAGCACGAACATGGGCACCCGCGTGGCGGAGGTCGTCGGCAAGCGGCTGGGTCGTACGATCCTGGAACTGGGCGGCAACAACGCCATCATCGTGACACCGAGCGCGAACATGGACCTGGTCCTGCCCGCCATCCTCTTCGGCGCCGTCGGCACCGCCGGACAGCGCTGCACCAGCACGCGTCGGATCATCGTGCACGAGTCGATACGGGAGGAGTTGATCGATCGACTCGCGGCCGCGTACGACGGCATCCGGATCGGTGACCCGCTCGACGACGAGACTCTGATGGGACCGCTGGTCACCAGGGGCGCCGTCGAGGACATGATGAACGCGCTCGACCGGGTGAAAGCCGAGGGCGGCGAGATCGTGACGGGGGGGAAGCAGCTCGGAGGCGACGACTATCCGGGCGGTCACTACGTGACGCCGTGCATCGCGTCCGTCGAGAACGAGTACTCGATCGTCCAGGAAGAGACGTTCGCTCCGATCCTCTACATCATCGGCTACGGACAGAAGGGCTCATCCGCCCGGGAAGCGGTCGGCGAGATCGAAGACGCGATCCGGATCCACAACGACGTTCCGCAGGGACTTTCTTCCGCCATCTTCACCGACAGCGTTCGTGAGGCGGAGTATTTCCTCTCACACCGCGGGAGCGACTGCGGAATCGCCAACGTCAACATCGGCACGAGCGGTGCCGAGATCGGCGGTGCATTCGGTGGCGAGAAGGAGACCGGAGGAGGACGGGAGTCGGGTTCGGACGCCTGGAAAGCCTACATGCGTCGTCAGACGAACACGGTCAACTGGAGCGAGGATCTTCCCCTGGCCCAGGGGATCAGCTTCGGCTGAGCCTGCGGCCCGGGGAGGTGTCGACCTCTCCGGGCGCCTGGCCTCCCGGTCCGGGAAGGAACGCGCCGTCCGTCCGAAGGTGCAGCGTGATCGCCGAAAGCAGTTGCTCCAGGCCTTCACGCCCTTTCCGCAGGCCAACCGCGTACAGCCGCTGCCAGCCGCGTTCCGTGAGAATCCGACCGCCGGCGGCTCCCGAGAGGCCCGCCGCCGCGACGCCCAGCGGAGCCAGAGCCGCCCCGCCCGCGATCGCTCCCCCGAGTATGGCCACGGAACCGAGGACTCCCAGCAATCCGCCTCCGAGGGCGAGGGCGCTCGAAATTCCGAGTCCGAGTCCGTAGCTCAGCTTCCGGGAGTATCCGAGCGGGCTGCCGATCTTGACCTCCGTGGCGGCGCCATCGTCGAGCGAACGTAAGGAGACGATCAGCTTCTTGAGGTCCGCCCAGGCCATGGCCGTGGCGAAACCTCCGAAGGGACTCGACAGACCGCCGTCGAACTGACCCGGTACGACGAACACGAACAGCTCGGTGCCTTCCGACGAGATCTTCTCGGTGGCCTCGAGGCGCAGTCCGAAGGGAGCGTGGGGAAAGACCCGGGCCATGGCGTCCAGCACCGTGTCGAGCGACGCGTTGTAGGTGCGTCGCACTTCCAGGCGCTTCTGATCGGTGCCCAGAAATCGGTGCATCGCTCGTTCGGAGCGCGATCCCTCGGCGTCGTCGCCCGCGCCGAAGCTCCGTTCGACCCAGGCCATCTCGACATATTCCGCGGGGATGCCGGCGGACTCCGCCGCCGCCTTGATCTCGTCGAGCGACAGACGGGCGTCGCCCTCTCCGCCCAGGGCCCGCTGCAGGGCCGAGTCCCGGTCTCGCTCCTCGGCTCGACGCGCCTCCTCCTCCTGCAATTCGGCGGCCCGTCTCCACAGCGCGGCCGCGTCGGACTCGCGGATACGACTGCCGGGATCGCGGGAAGATCGAAAGTCCGAATCGGCCATCAGAAGCTGATCGTGCCCCGGAGCTCGAACCAGTTGTCTCCCGTCCACTTGTACCGACCCATCACTTCGAACAGGGCGATCCGGAGACCGATGTTGGGGAGAAGGCCGCCGTCATCCACGGCCGTGAAATACCCCACGTCCAGGCCGGCGAACAGCATCGACAGGTAGATCCGGGCGCCGGCCGTGAAGCCGAAAACGTCCTTGCTGTCGTAGGAGCTGCCGTCCCCGCGCATGCCGTCCTCCGCGGGAAACCGATTGTAGCTCAACTCGGTCACGCCGGAGAGAATGCCGAGCAGGGCCAGCTCGCCGGTTCCGGCGATCCCCCAGCCGGACTTCACCTCGTCTTTGAGGTCGCCGGTGGGGACGAGCAGTTTGCCGCCCACTCCGATTCCCGTCCGGACCTGCGCCGTCGCCGGCGAAGGATGAACGAGCATCGCGGCTCCGATCGCGAGGATCGGAGCGAATCTTCTCAGAATCCGGATCATCCCGTCCCTCCTCACCGCCCTGATATCGCTTCAGCCGCGGTCGAACTCGGGCTCACGGCCGCAGGGCTCAGAACGAAACGCCGCCGAACACTTCGATCCAGTTCTCTCCGGTCCACTTATATCGAGCGCCGACATCCAGAAACAGGAACCGCAACCCGAGTCCCGGAAGCAGAGACACTTCATCGAGTTTCGTATAGTACGCGCCGTCGAGGCTGAGATAGATGACCGGCAGCTGCAGCCGCGCCCCGACGAGGAAACTCCAGATGTCGAACCGGTCGATGGACTCGTCGTCCCAGACCGCTTCATCCTCGGCGTCGAACTGGTTGTACCCGATTTCTCCGCGGAGCTTCACGAGGGGGATGATGGTGAAGTCGCCGGTGGCGGCCAGGCCCCACCCGGTCTTGGCGACGTCGTTGAAGTCCCCGGTCGGCAGGAGCAGCTTGCCGCGCGCTCCCAATCTGAACTGCGCCTCCGCCTCTCGCGGGAGCGCGACGAGAGCGAGAGCGAGAATCAGGATCCACGAAAGGTGTTTCATCGACGGACTCTCCCGGCTGTGCGGTTCGATTCGATCCGGGGCCGAGGTCGCCGGGCGCCGTGCCTGCGCCGGCACCGGACTTCGCTGGACGACTCGACCCCGAAAGGGCAACTTCCACAAGAGACAGGGCCATGCGCCCGTCGGTCAAGAGATCTCCCGATTCTCGTTCAGGAGGGACGCGCCGTGGAATGGGCCGTATCACTGTTGGCCGGGGTCGGTCTCGCGGCCGCGACCGGGTTCCGGGTGTTCGTGCCCCTGCTCGGGATGAGCCTGGCCGCAAAGGCAGGGATCCTCTCCCTGTCGCCGGGTTTCGACTGGCTCTCGAGTCCCGTGGCTCTGGGAGCGCTCGCGATCGCCACGGTTCTGGAGGTCGGCACGTACTTCGTTCCGTGGCTGGACAACGCGATGGACACCATCGCCACCCCCGCCGCGATCGGGGCGGGAACGGTGGCGGCACTCTCCGTGCTCGGCGATGGGTCGCCGTTTCTCGCATGGGTGCTCGCGATCATTGCAGGCGGGGGAACGGCCGGCGTGGTGCACGCGGGAACGGTGGGAGCGCGTTTCGTTTCGACGGCCACGACCGGGGGCGCGGCAAATCCCGCGCTGGCGCTCGGAGAGCTGATCGCGTCGGTTTCGATGACCGTGATATCGATACTCCTGCCTGTCGTGGCAGGAGCGGTCGTGGTCGCGCTGCTCGCCTGGGCGTTCCGTAGGATCCGCGCCTGGCGCGCGCGGCGGGCCCCGGGCGAGGCACCCCCCCTCGGCACTTGAGGCATCCGGAGCGGGTCGGGACGGCGACGACCCTGCGAATCCGCTCCCGGCACCGAGCCCGGCATCGAGGGGTTTCCGAAAATACCCGACGAACCGTCAACGCCGCTCGAAGAGGCGTGCCAGCAGTTCCAGCGGAAGTCGCAGACAGTTCCAGATCAGGGTCAGGATCTGATCTCCCGGTTCGGGTCCGATCATCGGGTCGCCGGGAAGATGATGCTTGGTGGCCGTAACGACGGCGTAAAGGCGCGGATTCCAGCGGGTAACGACCGCAACGGGTCCGGTGACGACTTCAGAGACAGGAGGCGCACGTGGCCGAGACTCCTTCGACGATGCTCTCCCTGGGGACACGCGTCCCCGAGTTCCAGTTGAAAGACGCCGTCAGCGGCGATCAGGTCACGGGAGGCGATTTCGCCGGACGTCCGGCGTTTCTCGTGATGTTCATCTGCAACCATTGCCCGTTCGTGAAACACGTCCTGGAAGAGCTCGGCCGGCTCGGTGCGGACTACTTACCCGAAGGGGTCGGTATCGTGGCGATCAACTCGAACGACGTCCGTCTCTATCCCCAGGACGGACCCGAACGGATGAGGGAACTGGCCCGCCGCGAGGGATGGGGCTTTCCCTTCCTGCTCGACGAAGAACAGGAGGTGGCGAAGGCCTTCCGCGCGGCCTGTACGCCCGATTTCTTTCTCTTCGACGGGGACGGTCGGCTCGCCTATCGAGGGCAGCTCGACGACAGCAGGCCGGGCAACGGTCGCCCCGTCACGGGCCGGGACCTGCGAGCGGCGCTGGACGCGGTGCTCGACGGTCGGGCGGTTTCGAAGCCGCAGGTGCCGAGTGTCGGATGCAACATCAAGTGGACGCCGGGAAATGAGCCCGAATACTACGGTTAGATCGTGCCGTCAGCGCTGAAACTGCAGGGCGAGACCGTCCGGCAGATTCACGCGGAGGATGCCGCTGGCCACGGTGCCCCGGTACCCGGGCGTGTCCTGCCGATCCGGCACGAAGAAGATCGAGTCGCTCGCGAACGTGCCGTAGACGCCGCTCTCGAGGTAGGAGTCGTCCCCGTTCTTGTCGCGCACCTCCAGGACGAGGTCATACTCGTTCCCGATCCGGAGCGACATCTGTCCCAGGAGGAGCAGTCTGGATTGGCTGCCTCCCACCGAAACGGGTAGCGAGGCGCCGTTGACGGTCTGCAGGGTATAATCCCCCACCTGTCCGGCCGGACCTGTGGGTCCGTTCTCGTCGTCGCCGCATGCGCCCGCGGCTACCGCAGCCAGGAGGCCGACGATGAGGGCTGACGCCGTGCTCAGGGATCGGTTCATCGAATCTCGCCCGGGTTCTCTCGCGACCGGACCCCCGAATGGGCCGGCCGATACTCGCTCAAGGTCCGCGAGCGGCCGCTCCACGGCAAGCCGGCCGGACGGCGGGTCGGGCCGGTGCGTCAGCGTCGGCCGGGCGTCTCCAGTGGATAGCCCTCGCGGATCATCTCGATGATCCGCGGACCCAGGACCGGGGCGGAGAAGAGGTAGCCCTGCGCGCTCGCACAGCCGATGCTCCGAAGAAATCGGAACTGGTCGTGTGTCTCGACTCCCTCCGCGATCACCTCCGCTTCGAGCGTTCGGGCCAGTTGAACGATCGTCCGGGCCACGGCGAGCTGATCGGATCCGGCCCTACTGTCCCCGCTCACGAACGACCGGTCGATCTTTACGGCGTCGATCGGCATGGCGTGCAGCAGGCGCAGCGATGAAAAGCCGGTTCCGAAATCGTCGATCGCGATCCGACAGCCGAGTTTCCGGATCTCTTCGAGTGCACGTACCGAGGCAGACGGGTTCGCCATCAGGTCGGACTCGGAGATGTCGAAGCGAAACTGCTCACAGCGCAGGCCGTGCCGGGCGACGATGTCACGAACGAGTCCTGCGGTCCGTTCGTGAAGTATCTGCCGTGCCGTTGCGTTCAGGTCGATCGTCGGTATCGATCGGGACAGGGCCTTCTGCCATTCCTTCACCTGCTCGCAGCATCGCTCCAGCAGCCAGACACCGAGCTCGTGAATCAGATGAGATTGCGCGGCGATCGGAATGAACTGATCCGGAGGTATGAGCCCGTGCTCCGGGTGGCGCCAGCGGAGGAAGGCTTCGATTCCGTCGATCCGACCGTCCCGGAGAGATACGATCGGCTGGAACTCGAGGTGCAGCTGGTCCGTCGCGAGTGCCTCGCCGAGCTCCACCTCGACTCTCCGACGGATTTCCTCTTCGTGCTGGGCGGCCTCGTCGAACACCGCCACCGGCTTCCGGCTGATCCTCGATCGCTCCAGCGCCGACACGGCATCGCGCAGCACCGGTCGCGCCCTGCCGTAGGCGGGTCCTCCGAAGACCACTCCGACCCGGATTCCCAGTTTCGTCTCCGACGAGCCCGTCCAGATGGGCCGCTGCAGCTCTTTCACGAACCGATCGGCGATCCGGATCGCCTCGTCCAGCACGCGAATCTCTTCGAGTACGATCACGAAGGTGGCCGAATCGAAGTGCGCGACCGTGTCCGCGGTTCGTACCTGCGCGAGCAGGCGGCGCGACAGGGCGGAGGTCACGATTGCGAGCCCGTCCTCGCCCGATTCCACGGCCACCTTTTCGAGTCCGTCGGCCGAAATGGCGAGAACGGCGAACAGGTTCTTCGGCGAGCGCTGCCGGCGCCGGATGGACTGGTCGATCCTGTCTTCGAGAATGGCCCTCCGCGGAAGGTCAGTGCGCACATCGTAGAGCGGCTCGAGCTCCACGGCGAAGCCGGCCTGGTGCTCCGATTCCGGACCGGTTTCGTGCGAGCGGTCTGCGCTCGCGGGCCCCGATCCGGAAACTCCGGCCTCACCCCCGTGAAATTCGGCGGACTCGGGTTCGACTCCGTGCGGATCGAGGGTCGACGAGTGGACCGATTCGCGTGATCTGTAGTTTGTCAGGTCGGACTCCGCCTGAAGCTCGGCAAGCTCGGTTTCCAGTCGTTCGATCCGAGCATGCTCGATTTCCAGCTGAACGTGGAGGGCTTCCCGCTCCGCGATCAGCCGACGGCCGTGGCGAGCGGCTCGCACCACCGCGGCCCGCACCCGATGGGCGGCGGCGATACGCGCGAGCTGATCCCCGACGAGCTGAAGCGCCGCGAACAGGGGCCCGTCCTCGTCGACGGCCCCTTCGGTGAACAGCTGAAGCGTGACGGCCGGCTTGCCGTCGGCCTCGACATCGAGGTAGAGGGCAGAGGACAGCCCCGCCGTTCGAGCGGCGCCTTCGACGGCCGTGACCGTGGCTCCCGCCAGGCGCATGCACGAAATTCCACCTTCGCCCGCGGATCCGAACGGGAGCGCCGGGTGTTCGCCGAGCGCGGCGCGCAGCGGAGCGATCCGTCGTTCCGGGAGCACCGAACAGCAGAGATCACTGCCGCCGTCGCCGGGTGTCCCGTGCAACCGGGCCCGGCCGAAAGCGACGGTCGTGGAAGCGCACAGAGACTCGAGCGAGATTTCGACCGCCTGCCCGAGGGATTCGGACCTGTCGTGAAGATGCGTAATCGACCCGATCAGGGCCGTGAGGTCGATTCGCGGGTCTGTCGTCATCGTCTGCCGATCCCCCGGCGTTGCAGTTCGTGCGCGGTACGGGGCGATTTGCCACCCGCACTCGGCTTCCTTCCGGGCCTCGTGCGCCCGAGTACAGTGGGGCCGGGACACCGGAAGTACCCTTCACTTCCGCAAGAAATGCCCGGGCGTGATTCGCCTGCCGGTCGCTTGCCTCGCGTCTGCTGCGAGAGCGGCCAGATCCCGTGCAAGAGGCTCGCCACGATCCCCGCTGGGAGGACCGTCCGCCGGACCGACCTGCCGGAAGGGGCGAATCGGCGGGAGTCGGGAGCGTGCATGAAGATCGTGCACAAAACGCAGAATCCTGTGCATGTCCGGCGCTTTGGATTCGAGATCCGGCCCGGATCTTCGGTGCAAACTCGACGGCACGGTTCCCGCGAGGGTTCGGTCACGGTTCCGACGAGAGGAGAGAGCCGATGCTACGAAAAGGCGCGCTGCTGTTCGCCCTGCTGGTCGGGGGCGGATGTTCGGGGAAGGAGATCGTGGTGGACGCCCGTCCGCGCCCGAGTTCCGTGGGCCGCAGCGTCGCATCCGTACCGAAATCGGCGTACGCGGATGCCGGGACGGCGGCGACGGACGGAAGATCTGCCACCGCCGCCACGCTGGGAATTCCTGCGGGTCATCTGCCCGATCCGGGCAG
>JARRPA010000049.1:0-12881 GCA_037383305.1 Gemmatimonadota bacterium
GCGGTTGAAGAAGGCATCGATTTGTCCGTGAGCGTGTATGTCGGCTTGCGATTGGGAGGTAAACTTGCTATGGTCCACTTGAGCCCTTTCGTGTTGATATTATTGTGGATTGTGGTGATTCAACTTTATATCAACAGACTGGGCTCTTCAAGTTTTTTCTACATTAAATCAGCTATATAGACCATATTTTTACTTCCCTGATCCAATCCCGAAAGTTGAGTTAATTAGAATCTTCTTAATTGAGGCGGAAGTTGAGGGTAAGGTCGTGGCTTCCACGATCTTCACGTTTCCGGCACGGTCCCGGTACTCCACCAGGGCCCGGGCGAAGTCCTCCGAGGGCCGGGTGCGGTAGTCCAGTGCTCCGCCGCTCATCTCCGCCAGCTGCTCGGACCGGAATACTCGATGGCGGTGAATTCCCTGGATGCGGGGCCGAAGGTGTTCTTCAGCCGAGAGGTCCGGGGAGAGACGGGCGAAGACCTCGTGGAGAAGCAGAATGCCGAGACGGGCGTGATGCCGATCGTCTCCGACGAGGAGGCCGAGTACGGATACGTGGGCGAGAACCGGCACATGGTTCAGGCGTTCCGGGCCGGGGAGATGCCGTTGGAGACCTTCGCCGATGGGGTCGCGGTGACCGACCTGCTCATGGCCGCCTACATGAGCGCCGAGCAGGAGCGGACGGTCGAGTTTCCGCCGGATGGCCTCGTCGACTTCGTTCCTGCCGTGGCACGTGGCGATTGGAATCCGGGGAGGGACCGATGAGCTCGATACGGACCCTGATGGTGCTGATCGGCCTCTTCGCGGCCGGGGTCGGAGTCTGGTTCTTCATGGCGTACGAAAGCGGGACTCGACCGGAAGCGACGGATGCTGCGGTCGTCGAGGCCGCTGCACAGGAGGCGGGAATGGGACTGACGGCACCGCGTGACGTGGAGGGACCGCCGCCCGCGGTCGAAGAAGGCTTCGTTTCGCTGCTCGGTCAGTGGGACGACGGGCGGTTTCACAAGGGCGGGTGGAACCACTACGGGCCGGGCTGGTTCACGCTCGACCACGAAACCGGAATTCTGGCCTCTCACGGAGGCATGGGTCTCCTGTGGTACGCGGCCGAGCAGTTCGGCGACTTCGTGCTTCGGCTGCAGTTCCAGACATCCCTGCCCGAATCCAATTCCGGCATCTTCCTGCGAGTTCCGGACGTTCCGATCAGCGACGACTACATCTACCACAGCTTCGAGGTGCAGATCCACGGAACGGCGCCCGATCCGATCCACCGAACCGGCGGAGTCTACGACGCGGTGGCCCCGGCCGAGCACCGGGAGAAGCCGCCCGGCGAGTGGAACGACATGGAGATTTCCTTCATCGGAGATCGGATCACGGTCGTGCTGAATGGAGCGCAGGTCGTGGACTGGAAAGCGGAGCCGGCGGGAAAGGTCCGGGACTTCGCACCGCGCGGCTACATCGGCCTCCAGAATCACGACTGGGAGACGAGCGTCTGGTTCCGCAACATCCGGATGAAGAGCCTGGACTGAGCCCGGACGCTGTGGTTCGGGGCGGAACAACGCTCGGCCTCCGTTCAGGGACGCCGGGCGTTGTTCATCGACCCGGTCCGGCCGGGGTCGAGGCTTCAGTCCGTGCGGACACGACGTTCCCGTCGGTGAAGCCCGCCGCGCAACGCAGCCCATGCCAGCGCCGCCACGAGCAGGATAGCGAGACCGACCAGCGTGCTGGAAAACGAGACTGCGAGCCCGCCCCAGATGATCGGCGGAGCCACCGCTTTGGCGACGGAAATCGCCTTCAAAGCCTGATAGATCCCGTGAAACTGCCCGAGCACACCGACGACGGCGGCCACACAGCCCCAGAACAGCACGGCGTTGATCGAGTGTTCGATCTGGGCCGAATCCTCGGGTCGAGCCCTCTGAAGCCGGACGGCCGACTTCAAGGTGAGTCCGATTACGGCGATCGCGATCAGCAGCAGCGGCCAGAAGTAGAAACCCATTTCCCGGAAGATACCCATCGTCCTACCCTCCCTTCGTTGTTTCCGCCTGTTCGAGCAACAGCAATTCAGCCTCACCTCGCTCGACGCGCGCAGTTCGACCGGCGAGAACGAGCCACGAAATTCCCAGCAGTATCGCCAGCTGCAGGCTCAAGACGACCGTCGCCGACCCACGGGTCAGCCAGTCGAGGAGATGGGCGATCGCAAGTTCCGGTGAAACCGCCGAATCCCTCGCCGCCTCTCGGAGTCCGAGCCACCAGAGCGTGAAGCCGGTTGCGGCAGTGAGTCCTCCGAGCGCGAGGATCGTGTCGAGTCCCCTGCGCAATCGAGGCGGGTCGTGCTCATCCCGGCCCCAGAGCAGGTATGCTTTCGAGATCGCGAGCAGGAGACCCGGAATCGCGACGGCGAGTACAACCCAGATTCCTCTGCCGGCATCGACCACAAGTCGATGAGATGGAAGGAGCGCCCGCGTGCCGAGCAGCAGAAAGATGAGCAGCGCTGCGATGGCGATTTTCTCCCACCGGCGACGTCCTCTTTCGCCCAGTCGATCGAGCCCACGGCGCAGGGGAGATCCGTGCACCCGTATCAGCTCCCGGATCGCGTCGTCGGAGAGATCCAGTCGCTCGATGGCGCGGGCCCGCGCCACCTCCGGCGAGTCGCCTCGCTCCAGAAAGGCGGCCTCCAGATCAGCCAGGTCGGCAGCGACCTCGATCAGGACCCGAGATCGAGCGGGCTGTGGAAGATCCAGCCGGTCCGAGAGCGAGCGAAGAACGGGCCCGAATCCGTTCATCGGCCCACCTCCACCATCGGCCAGAAGCGGTTGAAGAATTCGCCCCACGCCTTCCGCTCGGTCACCAGGTGCTTCTCCCCTTTCCGGGTCAAAGCATAACTCTTCCGGCGCCGGCCCCCGCTCGAATCGTCGGACCACGCCCCCGCTACGAGCCCCCGCTCCTCGAGCCGATGGAGAATCGGATACAGCGTTCCATGGTTGAAGCGGAACGCGCCATCACTCCGTTCCTCGACGTCGAGAGCCAGCTGATAGCCATGCCCGGCACCGCGTGCGATGGCGGCCATCACGAGCAGCTCGTTGCAGCTCCGGCTCAGTTCCTGCGGCTCTACGATCCGGTCGGCCATGCCTTCACAATCCTTCGAGATCCAGGAACGCGACCCTATGTATCGATAATCTCTATATCGAGACTCTTTATATCGATCATCGACATAATAAGGGGAACCTGCGGAGGGGTCAAGAGGTGGATTTCTTCAGATCTCGATCTGCGTCCCGAGCTCCACGACCCGGTTCGGCGGGAGGTGGAAGAAAGCCGTGGCGCCGAGCGCGTTTCGCGAGAGAAGCGCGAACAGGCGTGCCCTCCAGAGGACCATCGATCCGCCGCTGATGGCGATCAGGTTCTCACGGCCGAGGAAGTATGTGGTATCCATCGGCTTGAACTCGAGCCCCCTGTCGACGCACTGGGCCAGCGCGGCGGGAACGTGCGGATCCTGGGCGAAGCCGTAGCGGGCCGCGATCCTGAAGATACCGGCGCCGAGCTCCTCGCAGGCGATCCGGCTGGAGGTATCCACGTAGGGAATCTCGAGGGTCTCCACCTTGAGCAGGAACACGCGCTCGTGGAGAACCTTGTTGTGCTTCAGGTTGTGCAGCAGCGCCGGGGGGGTCGCGTCCCCGCCGTGCATGAATACCGCGGTCCCCGAAACCCGGGTCGGCGCTTTGTTCTTCATCTCGTGCACGAACAGATTCAGCGGAAGGGTCTGCTTGCGGTACTGCCGGGCCAGCACGACGCGGCCCCGCCGCCAGGTAGTCATGATCACGAACAGGATGCCGGCGATCACGAGCGGGAACCAGCCGCCGCTCGGGATCTTCGGCAGGTTCGCCCCCCAGAATGCGAGATCGACCGTCAGAAAGCCGGCTACCAGCAGTACGATCGCCGTCTTCGACCAACCGAGCTTCTGCCGTGCGACGAAGGCGAAGAGCAGGGTGGTGAACACCATGTCGGTCGTCACGGCCACCCCGTAGGCGTTAGCCAGCCGGCTCGAGGAGCGGAAGCCCAGGACCAGACCGATCGACGCGGCGGCGAGCGCCCAGTTGATCGCCGAGATGTAGATCTGCCCGATCTCCCGTTCGGACGTGTGCTTGATGCCCAGCCGGGGCAGATAGCCGAGCTGGACCGCCTGCCGTGTGAGCGAGAAGGCGCCGGAAATGACGGCTTGCGAGGCGATCACGGTGGCCACGGTCGTCAGGCCGACGAGCGGATACAGCGCCCAGGAGGGAGCCATGAGGTAGAACGGCTGCTCGATCGTCTCCGGGTGGGCGATCACCATCGCTCCCTGGCCGAAGTAGTTGAGCAGCAGCGCCGGCAGAACGAACGCGAACCAGGTCAGCCGGATCGGACGCCGACCGAAGTGACCCATGTCGGCATACAGCGCTTCCCCGCCCGTCACGACGAGAAAGACGCTGCCGAGCACGAGGAATCCCTTCACGCCGTTGCGAAGGACAGGCCGATCAGGATCACCACGGTGATCGGAATCACGTACGGCGAGAAGAACGGGGTCGCGACCTCGAGCCCCTCGACGGCGCTGAGCACCGAGATGGCGGGAGTGATCATGCTGTCGCCGTACAGCAGGGCGGCCCCGAACAGGCCGGCGAGCACCAGGACCCTGCGCCCACCCTCCGCTTCGCCGGCGGGCGGCATCACGAGAGCCGTGAGGGCAATGATCCCTCCCTCGCCCCGGTTGTCCGCCCGCATGATGAAGCCGAGGTACTTCACCGAGATGACGAGAATCAGGGACCAGAAAATCAGCGAGAGAACACCGAGCACGTTCTCGGGGCTCACCTGTACGCCATGCGTTCCGTGAAGCGACTCGCGGAGTGCATAGATCGGGCTCGTACCGATGTCGCCGTAGACCACTCCGAGCGCCGCCAGCGACAGGAAGGCGAGGTATTTCCCCTTCGCCTCTTCGCGCGGGTTTCCGTGTGCGTCGGGAGTAGCGCCGTTCACAGTTTCGACCTCTCGGGTGCGGATGGGGCGGGCTCACCTTCTTCCGAGCCTTCCGGCGTCATCGCCGCGAGAGAGCGATCCAGCAGCGCCTTCGTGGCTCGGATCCCGTCAGGCTCGGAAAGGCGGTCTCCCTCGTATTCGATCCCGATCCAGCCCCGATAGCCGGAATCGTGCACGATCCTCAGCAGACGGCCGTAGTCGAGGCCCGTCTCCTCTCCGTCCAGACCGAAGTCGTGGCTCTTAGCGCTCACCGCCTTCGCCAGCGGCATGAGCTCGGCAAGCCCCTGGTACGGGTCGTACCGCTCCGAATCGGAGAGTCGCCAGTTGCCGAAGTCGGGGAGGGTTCCGAGCGCGGGATGGTCCGCCGCCCGTATCGTGGCCGCGAGCCAGGCACCGTCGCTGGAGAGTCCCCCGTGGTTCTCGACGAGCACGTTCAGCCCGTAAGGCAGCGCCCGTTCGGCAAGACGGTGAAGGCCGTCGGCGGCGAGCCGCGACTGCTCTTCCCGGCCGCCCTCGCTGGCGGCGTTCACCCGGATCGAGTGACAGCCGAGCTCGGCGGCCGCGTCCAGCCAGCGGGCGTGGTTCTCGATCGTGGCAGTCCGGGCATCAGGGTCCGGGTCGCCGATTCTACCTTCTCCGTCGCACATGATCAGCAGACTGCGGACCCCGCTACCCTCGCAACGGGCCCTCAGCTCCCCCGTCCATCCGGACGGCAGGTCGCGGTAGAAGGTGTTCACGTACTCCACCGCGGTCAGCCCGTATTCCGTTCTCGTCTCCTCGGGAAAGTCCAGCGGGTGCAGTCGGCCTTCGCTCAGCGTTCGGTGGAGCGACCACTGGGCGAGCGAGATCGGAAACGGAGCCCTGTCGCGGGCGGAGCCGGATAGACAGCCGGGGCCGGCCACGGTCAATCCGACGGTGGCGATCGATGTACGAACCACGAATTCGCGCCGGGTCCCCGTGACCATCGATCGTATCGCGGGGGTAGCATCCATCAGTCTTCCTTGCAGGTTCGGGTGCCGGCGGACGTAGATTCGACACAAGATCGGTCATGTCGGTTCTACCACGACAGGCCGCCGGGCGAAAGTGAGCCGACGTTCGCGATCCGGGTCGCGCCTTCATCGGCCCGCTTCGATACGAGTGCCACGGAGCAGACGCATGAACCACCAGGAAGACCGGGAACAGCTGGAAGCCCGAGTGCGGCGGGAAATCGCCCGCAGGGAAGAGTCACTCGCACAGCTCCGGCGTTTCGAGGGCAGCCGGTGGCAGCTGTTCCGGGCGATGCTCGTGTTCCAGGCCAAGCTCGCGGTCGACGGATTGAAAGATCTCTTTCTCGCCCCACTGGCGGTCCTCGCCGCCCTGCTGGACATGAAACGGGCACGGGCGGGCGAGGAGTGGGAGTCGTTCGAGCGGGTGATGCTGCTCGGCGAGCGATTCGAGCGCTGGATCGCCCTCTACGGCGTGCCGGGCCGCGAGCCGATCGATCCGGACGATCCTCTCGACCTCAAGCGGGGCGGCATCCTGGACGAGGGCGGCAGCGACGTCCTGCTCGACACGATCGAGCTCACGGCGAAGAAGCTGGGCCGCGAGCTCCGCGACCGGAAGAGCTCGGACGATTAGCGAACCCGGACGGCGATCCACTCCGTGATCTGATCGAGTGCCGCCGGGGCGAAGGTCTCGTCGATTCCGGCATACTCGCTCGGTGCACCGGACCCGGCGGTCTGGAACAGGTGATTCAGCCCCGGCAGAACGATCGACGTGACGTCCGGGTTGCCCGACTCGGCGAGCGCCCGGTCCACCGGCTCGCGGTTCCCCTCCGGCGGCACCTGCATGTCCTTCTCGCCCCACATCGCCAGAACCGGAACGGACAGCGCGCGCAGCTCGGGCAGCGGATCGTAGGTCAGGAAATGGCGCATCCACGGACTCAGCAGCGCCGCAACCTGGGCTTCGGCCGCCCGTCCGGTGACGCCGGCGCCGGCGAGCACGTCGCGGGCCTCCTCTGCCGCCACGCTGTCGTCCGGCGTCCGGCCGACCAGCGCCAGCAGTTCCCGCTGGAGCTCGGAGCGCTGCGCGGTCACCTCCTCGCTCACGCCCATCGCCCGGTTGATCGCGATCAGCTGCATCACGAGCAGTTCCTCGCCATCGACGCCGGTTCCGGCCAGCAAGACCGTGAAAGCGACATCATCGCAGCGATTGGCGACGATCGGCGCCACCTGCGCGCCCTCGCTGTGGCCGATGATCCCGATGTGGCCGGTATCGATCTCCGGCCTCGAGAGCAGGTAACGGACCGCGCCCTCCGCGTCGTCCGCGAAGTCCGGGGTGATGGCGGTCGCGATCTCTCCCGTCGAGCCTCCCACCCCGCGGTCGTCGTATCGGAGGACGGCGATCCCATTTCGGGTCAGGTGGTCTGCGAGCACGAGGAACGGTCGGTGGCCGAACACGGTCTCGTCGCGGTCCTGCGGACCGGAGCCGCTGACCAGCACCACGGCCGGGTGCGGTCCGGCCTCCGGCGGGAGCGTGAGAGTGCCGGCCAGCGTCACGCCGGTGGCGACACTCTCGAATTCGACCTCGACCGCCTCGTACGGATACGGCTTCCCGGGTTCCTGCGGTCGCGAGGCTTCCACGTCGGCGGAGGGCTCGAGAAGCAGGGGAAAGCTCATTCCTGCCTGGTGCCAGGTACCGTCGATCCGCGCACCGCCCGCCGCGATGGTGCCCTCGTAGTGCCCGGACACGACCGGCACCTCGATCCGCAGGCTCCTCCCATCCAGCGTGACCGGTCCGGCCGCGATCCCGTAGGCGCCCTGGTCGGGGCTGTCCATGGTCGCGCCCAGACCATCATCGGCGGGCGTCAGGTGAAAGACGATCCGCAGAGTTCCGGCGCCCGTTTCGAGCGCCCCCGTCCAGGCGCCGGCCAGTTCCGGCGCGTCCTGCGCGGACGTGCCGGGAGGAGCCGTCATCAGGAGCGCCGCTGCGGCGACCAGGGCCCGGCGAGCGACTTTCACCGTCCCCCTTCGCCCTCGGTCTCTTCGCCCTCCGCCTTCCGCGTCCCTTCGAAGGTCCCCGTGGCGGTGGCCTGGGTGAAGCTGCCCTTCAACGTGTCGCCATCGTGCTTGCCCTCGAGGATCGCCGGCGGCCCGCCGGTCTCGAGCTCCATCTTGAAGTCGGGATGCTCGGCCGTGATCGACCGGATCGGAAGGTCGAACCCGCCCTGGGCGGGACTGTCGAACGTCCCTTCGTAGCCTTCCTCACCCTCGGCGATGTGCAGGACGAGGGGAATCTGCTGTCCCATGACGGACACGTTCAGGTCCCAGTCCCCGGCCATGGAGCCCTGGGCGAACGCATGGGAAGGGGATGCTGCCAGAGTCAACGCGAGCGCCGCGAGCGCTCCGATCGTGCGATTCATGGTCATTCAGCTCTCAGTTATCGAGTACGCGACTTCAGAGTGTCGTACGGTCTCCCGACGGCGTGCTTCAATCTCCCGCGACCTCCGGTTCCTTCTCGACGACCACGGCGTCACCATAGGCCAGAATCTCCGAGGCGGACCCCATGATGTACGAGGTCGTGAACCGTACGCAGACAATCGCGTCGGCCCCCATGGTCTCGGCCTCGGCGATCATGCGGTCGATCGCCTGCTCCCGGGCCTCGGCCATCATCTTCGTGTATTCCGTGATCTCGCCGCCGACCAGATTGCGGAGGGCGGCCGTAATGTCGCGGCCGACATTTCGAGCGCGAATCGTATTCCCCCGGACCAGGCCGTGCGAGCTGACGATCCGATAACCGGGAAGATCGGAAGAAGGCGTGAGCATCATCGTACGATGTCCTTGTAGGGGTCGGTCTTCCTGACGAACAGCCGCTGGCGGAGCACCGAAACGGCCAGGATCACGAGACCGAGACTTCCGGCGAGGATACCGGCCTTGATCAACGGAGGCATCCCGGTGTCAGCGATCAGTTCCGCAACGAACTGCCACGTCGCCCAGCCACCGACAACGATGACACCGAACGACACCAGAATCCAGCCGATCCCCCGCTCCAGTCGGCTGTAGGCACTGTTCCAGTAGTCGTCCCACAACTGCTCGGGCGGATTTCGCAGCTTCATGGTCCCTGTCACCTCCTTCAACCGAGTCAGGCGTTCCCGCTCGGCGCGCAGTGTCGGATCGTGGGCCAGCAGGGCGTCCAGCTCGATTCGCTCCGACGGCGACAGCTCGTCGTCGACGGCGCGCATCAGAAGTTCCTTCGTCCGATCCAGCCGTTCCATCGTCGAGTCCTCGCTCAAATTTCCTCTCCCAGTGCTGCCGCGAGTGTTCTGCGGGCGGCGTAGAGGCGGCTCATTACGGTCCCCTCGGGGATTTCCAGCAAGGCGGCGATCTCGGCGTAGCGGAGTCCCTCGAATTCCCGCAGTACGATCGCCTCGCGCTGCACCGGCGAGAGTTCTGCGATCGCGGTCGCCAGCCGGCGGCGCAGCTCTTCACGCTCCGCTGATCGCTCGGGTCCCGCGACGGCCGCCCGATCGCGCGCGTCATCGACCAGCCAGCTCCCGGCCTCCTTCATCTTCGCCGATCGCGCCCGACCATCGCGCAGATGGTTCAGGCAGAGCCGCCGCAGTATCCCGTACAGCCAGGGATAGAAGGGTCGCTCCGGGTCGAGGCGCCGGCTCGCCCGCAGCGCCCGCAAGAACGCCTCCTGCGACAGATCCATGGCGTCCTCGTGCGAGCCCGTCAGCCCGAGCGCGGCGAAGTAGGTCCGCCGCATGTGGCGGCGAACGAGCTCGCCGAACGCGGTGGAGTCTCCACGTCGAGCTCGCGACATCAGAACCGACTCGGACAACTCGATCGACTCGGCGCTCAGAGGGTCCTCCGTTTCTCATGCGGCCCGGGACGCGGCCGGCTCATGTTAGAATACACATCCGAGGAAGAAGTATTCGGCGAAGGAGAACAGTTGCGAATGATTCACGGGTCGGCACCCCCGGGCGGGAAGCTCCGGCGCCGGTATCGGTCTTACGCGATGAGACACCCCGGTCGGAGCACGATGCTGGTCATCGCAGTCTTCGTCGGCGCGGGTTCGATCTCCTGCTCGGATTCCGACCCCGTGTCGCCCGAGCAGCGACTGGCCGGTCGCTACGATGCGGTCACCTGGACGATCACCGGCGCCAGCGAGACGATCGACATGCTGGCCGAAGGAAGCCACCTCTGGATCGAACTGCGCGCCGACGGCACCACGGATGGCGAGTTCTTCACGCCCGAGGGCGCCGCGCCCGAGCCGGCCGAGCGCCGGGTGAGCCTCGCGGGCACCTGGAGCCTCATGCCCGGAAACGTCGTAAACTTCGAAATGGAGGGCGACACCTTCGTACGCTTCGTCGAGTGGCAGTACGGGGCCGGCCGCCTGGAGAACGAATTCACGATCGGCCAGTATACGACGCGCACGGTCCTGCGGCGGTGATCGAAACTGCGCCGGAGTCGCCCCTTCACGATGAGGAGATACCGATGCGTAGAATCTCGCTGCGACCCGAACCGCGATCCGCTCCGCCGATCGCCTGCCTGGCGGCCGCCTGCGTTGCGCTGACGGCTGCGCCCGCCCTGTCGCAGAATGCGGGGGATCCGTGCGCCACGGCCGAACACGCGCAGTTCGACTTCTGGCTCGGTGACTGGGAGGTCCGGACCGTGGACGGTCAGCTGGCCGGCACGAACCGTATCACGAAAGTCCATGACGGCTGCGTGGTTCGCGAAGAATGGACGGCCAACGGCGGCGGTACGGGCGAGAGCTTCAACGTCTACGACCCTGCCCGCGGCGAATGGCACCAGACCTGGGTGGACGATCAGGGAAACCTGCTCCTGCTCGACGGAGGGATCGACACGCGCGACCGGATGGTGCTGCGCGGAGAGAGGCCGGGGCCCGGCGATGTCACCATCATCGACGAGATCAGCTGGGAGCCGAACGAGGACGGGACCGTGACCCAGGTCTGGTCCACGTCGACGGACGCGGGGGCGACCTGGCGGGAACGTTTCCGGGGGGTCTACTCGCCGAAATCGTAACGGCACGTTGGGCGCGTGCATGAGCTCGCGCTCAGGCCTCCGGCTCAGCCGGCGACCGACCCCATGGCCTCGTGGAGGAGGCGCGCGGCCAGCACCGCCGTCCGGTCGCCTTCGTCTCGAGCGGGTAGACACTCCACGACGTCCATCCCCACCAGGTCCCAGCCGGACTCCTGGATCAGCTCGATCGCCTGCCGGGGCATCAGCCCTCCGGGCACCGGGTGCGCGACACCGGGAGCAAACGCCGGATCGAATACATCCAGGTCCACCGTGAGCCAGACCCTCGAGCCGGCCCTCAGGGATGAGGGCAGATCGCCGACCCCGAGGATAGATCCCCAGCCCAGGTCCCGTGCCTCGACGATCGCGAGGCGGCCCGGGTTTCGGCGGGCCACTTCGGCCTGCGGGTGGTTCAGCGTCCGAATCCCGATCTGCGTGACCGAGGCCACGTGCTCCAGCTCCAGGAGCCGGGCAGCCACGCAGGCATGCGACCAGCGATCACCATCGTACTCCGGGTACAGGTCGGGATGCGCGTCCAGCTGCACCACGTGCAGGTACTCCCCCACCACCTCCGCCGCTTCGACGAGCGGCATCGTGATCCCGTGATCGCCGCCCGCCACGAAGAGCGTCTGTCGACGGCCCAGCACCTCTGCGGCTCGAGCGACGTACGCGGCTCGCGTCTCCTCCCAGGTGGGCTCGGGATCCCAGCTGCCGAGGTCGGCGACCGCGCCCGAGAGATCGATGCCGGTCTCGGTCGTGGCGTTGTAGACACGTCCATCGTAGGCGCTGCGAATTCGATCCGGACCGTCGGAACTGCCACGCCGGATGCTCGAGGACTGGTCGCAGGGCACCGAGGCGAACGCCAGTGGCAGGGTCGGGTCCGAATCGTCGGCGAGCAGGCCACCGAGGGGTAGCGGGTGGTCGATCATCGGGTAACTCCTCGTCCGAGAAGGAATCGGTCTCGCAGCGGATCGAATGCAGGGCCCGTCGTCGGGCGGGCGAAAGTCGGGAGCGGGGACCGGAGCGGCCCTCCTCGTCGCTTGCCGCGGCCTGAGCCGAAGGCGAAGATCGAACCGGCGCCGACGTACCGGCGCATCGCTGCAAACAGAATAGCCCAACGCCGGCCGGGAGACACGGACTCTGGACACGACTCGCCTGCTTCACTTCACCGACCCGCATTTCGGTCTCGCGCTCTCGAAGGTCCCGTTCCGGGACTGGCTCGGCAAGCGGATCGTGGGTGGTGCGAACCTCCTGCGCGGCCGCGGTAGGCGGTTCGCGGACGCCCCGGTGAAGGTTGCCGCGCTGGCGGAGTTCGCCCGGGCCCAGGAAGCGGACGCGGTGATCTGCACGGGTGACCTTACAGCGCTCGGCACCACGGCGGAGCTGGCGGTGGCGCGCGCCGAGGTGGAGCCCTTTTTCTCGGCTCCGCTCGGCTTCGTCTGTCTCCCGGGCAACCACGATCTCTATACACGCAGCGTCGTCAGCGAACAGCGGTTCGAAAGCCGGTTCGCCGACGGAATCGCCTCCGACATGCCCGAGCTCGCGACGGATGGGCACTGGCCGCTGGTGCGCCTGTTGGGAAAATCTGCGGCCGTAGTAGGCGTGAACAGTGCTCGTCCCAATCTCCCCTGGCAGTCCAGCGGCCGCGTGCCGGACATCCAGCTCATCGGTATGAGAGCGGCGCTCGAGCGCCCGGAGCTGAGCGAGCGGTTCCTGTTCCTCGCCACGCACTACGCGCCCCTCCGGGACGATGGCTCCCCCGATACTCCACAGCACGGGCTGGAGAATGCCGATGCGTTTCTCGAAGCGGCTTCCCCGGTGACCCGCGGAGCGATTCTGTGCGGCCACATTCACCACGCCTTTCAC
>JARRPA010000050.1:0-8426 GCA_037383305.1 Gemmatimonadota bacterium
TCGCCGACGGGATGACGGAGGAGCTCCTGAACGCGCTGGCGAAGATCCGGGAGATCCGGGTCGGGGGCCGCACCTCCTCCTTCGCCTACAAGGGGCAGGACAAGGACCTGCGCGAGATCGGCGACGAGCTCGGGGTGCAGTACCTCGTGGAGGGCAGCGTGCGGAAACAGGGCGATCGCCTCCGGATCACCGCACAGCTCGTGGACGCGACCGACAACTTCCACCTCTGGTCGGAGTCCTACGACCGGACGATCGATGACGTGTTCGCCGTCCAGGAGGAGATCGCGGGCGCGATCGCCGAGGAGCTCCAGGTGTCGCTCGGGCTGGACGAGGACGAGGTGCTGGTGGCCCCGACGGGCGACCTCGACGCGTACGAGCTCTACCTCACCGGCCGGGCCCGGATGCGCGAGCGCGGCGAGGGCGTCGCGGAGGCCGTAGAGATGTTCGAGGCGACGGTTGCGCGGGACTCGAGTTGGGCTCCCGGCTGGGCGGGTCTCGCCCAGGCCTATTCGCTGGTCCCGTACTACGGCGATTTCGAGAGCGATGAAGAGGAGGAAGCTTCCTGGCCCGCATCGCTCGAAGCCGCCGAACGGTCGGCGAATCGCGCCCTTGCGATCGACCCGCGCAACGCGGCCGCCGAAGTCGCGCTCGGCAACGTCTACCGCGACCGCTGGGAGTGGGCCGCCGGCGAACAGCACTACCTGAGGGCGCTGGAGATCGATCCGGACGACGTCGAGGCGCATCAGCAGTACGCGGAACTGCTGGCGGCCACGGGGCGCCTGGATGAAGCACTGCGCAGCGCGAGGAGAGCGGTCGCGCTCGATCCGACCTCCGCCATCCGCCTCAACGTGCTCGGCTACATTCTCGAGGCGAATCTCCGGCCGGAGGAGGGGCTGCTGCAGCTGGAGCTGGCCGTTGCACACGGAGGCAACTTCCCCGCCATCTACAACAACATCACCCGCATCTACCTGAGACGCGGCGACCTCGATCGCGCGGAGTCGATCTTACGCGAGGAGTATTTCCCGAGGTTCGTCGAGCCCGACCTCGATCCCGAGGAGCGGGCGGAGGCGTACCGGTTCCTGGACGAGCTGATGGAGGTCTACAGGAATCGGGACGTCGCCGCGTTCGAAGCCTGCTGCAGCCGCTTCGCGGGGGGGTTCTGGAACCCGTATCTCATCATGGGCGATACCGTCCTGGCACGGGAGAAGGCCTACGAACGGTTCCTCGACCGGCCCCAGTACAACGGCAATCTGCCCACGGCCCTGTGGGATGTGTTGTGGGACGGCCGGCGTGATGACCCCCGGTTTATCGAGATGGCGCGGCACGCGAACCTGGAGGGCGTGGAGCCGAGGCGGGCGGCCCGGGACAGCTGAGCCGTGAAAGCGGCGATCGAAGGGGTTCCGTCAGCGCCTCCGCACCAGGGGTGTCGTGACCGGAAGGCTCTGACGGCCAGAATTCGCGTCGGTGACGCGGACGCCGATCACGTACGCGCCGTCGGGCGTGTCCGCGAGGTCGAGCCGCAGATGGTGAGGAGAAATGCCGCCGGGCATCTCGGAATCGAACGAGGCGCGGTAGGCGAGAGCCGAGGGCGTCACCGCCCAGATCAGGTTCGCATCGCGCTCGGGTACCGCCCGGATCTCGACCTCGTAGGGTGTTCCGTCGCGCATGCCGTAGACTTCGAAGTAGAGATGGATCGTTCCATCCGGACGGGTCAGGTGCGAGGGACTCACGGAGAGGAAGGTCACTCCGTCACGCGTCCATGAGCCGCCCGAATCCGCGGCGACCGCGAGGTCGCTGATCTCCGGGAGGTTCGACTGGGCGAGCGCGCGAACGGTGTCCTGGGTCCAGTTTCCCTTCGCGGCCTCGCTGTCGTTCAGATCCTGCACGGTGAGCGTGAACGGATGCGTGCCCGGTCCGACAGTGATCGGCAGCCGACCGATGACCGCGTCGTCCCGCTCCAGGGAATCCTCCGCCCCCAGCTCCGTCACGGCGCTCTCCAATACCACCGCCGTGCCCCGGCGGACCGCGACACGGGTCTCGACGCGATACGTCGCTCCACCGTCGGGTGCAGCGGCCTTCTCCAGGTCTCCGGCTCGGGCTCCGACGAGCAGCCAGACGACGGTCTCGCCCGAGCGCGGATTGAAGAAGCGGAGTCGCTCCCAGCTGAAACGGACCGCGGGCTCGAGATCCGGCGCGTCGGGGATCGAGTCCACGACGAAGGCCACGTCGGCGAGCGTCGATTCGCGATCATCGGACAGCTCGCTCTGCAGGCCGGCGTCCGTTCGTGTCCCCGTCCGATACGCGAGCGAGGCATAGGCCGGATCGAGTCCCTGGAAGGAGAGGTAGAGCTCGCGCAGGGAGGCTGTCGGAATGCGACCCACGAAATCGATCGGCTCGGCCGAGTTCCATCGTCCCAGCGCGCGCCACGGGGCGTCGAGGAGCCGATAGTCGCGCAGCCCCGCTCCCAGTCGGGTGACAGGTGAGAAGAAATAGATCCGGGGCCCCTCGGGCCGATCGTACCGCCAGCCTTCCACCCGGTTGCCCATTTCGCCTTCGCCGCCCGCGTACGCGAACGCGATCTCGTCCGGCTCTCCCATTCGCAGGTACACGAGCCCGCGATCGTCGTACTCGAGGTCGGGATGCCGACCATACTTCTCCGCGGCTCCGGGCTGCACACGAGGCGAGTCAAGGTCCCAGACGTCGCGCCCCCGCGCGAGCCGCCCGTAGTGCTGAGCGAGCCGATCTTCGACCGAAACACCCGCGCGAAGGGCACGCTCGGCGACGAATTCGGCGAGAAACGCGCAGCGCCCGATCAGGGGCCGAGACTCCCATTCATCGATTTCGGCCCGCGTGGCCAGACCGCGCAAATCCCTCCACAGGCCCTCGAGCACCAGGGAATCGCCCGATACACACGCGGCCCGGAAGGCGGCCGCGGCCTCGTCCGGTCGTCCCTGCGCGAATGCGCGGGACGCTCCCATGCTCGAGAGCAGTCCGGCTCCTGCGTCGGCCTCGAAGCCCGGCCGGGGAAAGCACAAGAGGACCACGGCACCGAGAACCCGACCGGGCATGCGGGGTCGAACACCTCGCTGGTGGCGTCTCACGAGTTCCTCCGCTCGGGTTTCTTCCTGCCGCTTTCCCTGGAGTATACGACAGGTTCTCTCTGCGGCGCAGTCGGATGGAGAGAACCGTCGCTTCCGGCGGTCGAACGAACGTCGCGCATCGATCCATCGAACACGCGCGAGGCCGAGCCGGCCGCTGTCCGATCGCTCGCGGGAGGCCCTCCCGTGGTCGGCACCGTCGAAATTGAACTGGCGGCGAAACCTGTGCGTCCTCATCCTGCGCGGATGCGCGCCCTGAGAATTCTCCTGCTGCTGTGCCTGGTCGATCCCGGCCGATCGCTCGCCCAGGAGTCGAGCCTCGAGGACCCGTCGCCGCACAGCGAGGCCGTGCTCCTGGCCGAGACGCTGTCGATCCGACCCGGCGAGCCCTTTTCGGTCGGCCTCCACCTGACGCTCGAGCCCGGCTGGCACAGCTACTGGAAGAACCCCGGGGACTCGGGGGAACCGATCTCGATCGCCTGGAGGTTGCCCGACGGGTATCGGGCGGGTGACATCGAGTGGCCGGTGCCCGAAGCGATTCCCTTTCCGCCGCTCGTGAGCTACGGCTATTTCGACGAAGTGCTGCTGCCGGTCGAGATCACCCCGCCGCCGGGACTCGCGCCGGGCGACACCGTAGTGCTCGAAGGCAGGGCCGACTGGCTCGTGTGCATCGAGGATGGTTTCCCGGCCGAGGCCCGGCTGGAACTGTCGCTGCCCGTTTCTCGAGCCCCGCCGAGCCGTGATCCGAGCTCCGCCTTCCTGTTCCAGTCCGCCAGGGAGCAGCTTCCGGAGCCTGATTCGGGGTGGGCGAGCTTCGCGCGGGCGAACGAGCGGTTCCTCGGACTCAAGATCGATCCGCCGGACGAACTCGAGCCGGCACTCGAACCGGGCGCGGCATCGGCCCGGTTCTTCGCGAGCGAAAACGACGTGATCGATCACGCGGCCGAGCAGCGCCCGGACTGGGACGGCGGGACGCTGGTCATCCGCCTCGCTCGATCCGGATTCGCCCGGGGCACGCCGGACACGCTTCGGGGGGTGCTGGTGCTGGGACGCCGGCCGGACGGGCGTGCCACGCGGGCCTTCGAGATCGCCGCGCCGGTCATCGTGGCGGGATCGCCCCAGGATCCCGCGCCCGCCGGGGCCCCGCCCGTCAGCGGCGGAGGCGGTCTCGGACTCTCGCTCCTCTTCGCCTTTCTCGGCGGGATCCTGCTCAATCTGATGCCCTGCGTCTTTCCGGTCCTCTCACTGAAGGTGCTCGGATTCGTCGAGCACGCGGACGCCGAGTCGGGGGGCGCCGCACGACAGGGCGCCGCGTTCGGCGCAGGCGTCGTCGCCTCCTTCTGGGTCCTCGGAGCCCTGCTGCTCGCCCTGCGCGCGGCAGGCGAAGGCGTGGGCTGGGGATTCCAGCTCCAGTCGCCGCTGTTCGTCGGGTCGATGGCGGTCCTGTTCTTCGTGCTCGGGCTCGCGCTTCTCGGTGCGTTAGAGATCGGCTCGTCGCTGACGCGGCTCGGTGGACGGGATCCGGCGCGCGGTACCGCGGGCGCCGGCGGGCTGGGGCGCTCCTTCTTCTCCGGCGTCCTCGCCACCGGAGTCGCGACGCCGTGCACGGCCCCGTTCATGGGCGCGGCCCTCGGGTGGGCGATCCTGCAGCCCCCGCTCGAGACGATGGTCGTCTTCACGGCGCTCGGCGCCGGCATGGCGCTGCCATACGTCGTTCTCTCTCTGTCGCCGGGACTGATCGGCAGGCTTCCGGCCCCGGGTCGCTGGATGGAGACTCTGAAGCAGCTGCTCGCGTTTCCGCTGTTCGCCACCGTCGTGTGGCTGGCGTGGGTGTTCGGGCTCCAGACCGGAGTGGATGGGCTCACGGGCCTGTTGATCGCGCTTCTCCTGGTCGGCCTGCTGGTCTGGACGATGCACTGGCGCCGGGGAATCGGACGAAGGGCCGGAGCGAAAGTCGCCGCGGGTCTGGCCGCTCTCGCGATCGCGGCACTCGCGGCCGTGACGCTCCTGCGGGCAAGCCGCCTGTCGCCTGCGGGCGAACCGGTCGAGGGCGCGAACTCGAGCCCGAATCTCGCCTCGGATCGCGACTCCGTGGACTGGGTGGAATGGTCCCCCCGGGCCGAGTCGGAGATCCGGGACGCCGGCCGCCCGCTGCTCGTGGACTTCACCGCGGCGTGGTGCCTTTCCTGCCAGGTCAACGAGCGTCTAGTTCTGAGCACGGCGGAGGTAGGCCAGGCGTTCGAGGAGCACGGAGTGGCGCTGCTGAAGGCGGACTGGACCCGACGGGATCCGGAGATCACCCGGGCGCTCGCGGAACTCGGACGAAACAGCGTGCCCGTGTATGCCCTCCATCCCCCGGGGGGAGGGGATCCCGTGCTCCTGCCCTCGGTACTCACGAAGGAGATCGTGCTCGAGGCGCTGGAGACGCACGTCCCGATCGCCTCGCGTTGAAAGACCCGAGAATCGCAACAACGGAGCCAAGGATGCATCGCAGTCGCCATCTGCTGGTCCTGGCGGCCCTGTCCGCCGCCGCACTCGCTTCCGCCCCGCGCCTGATGGGGCAGGGTGCCGTCCCTACGATCGGTGCCCCGGCCCCCGCGTTCACGCTGGTCGACACCTACGGAAACGAGCATTCGCTCGCGGACTTCCGAGGCGACTGGGTGGTTCTCGAGTGGCTGAATTACGGCTGCCCGTACGTGAAGAAGCACTACAACAG
Source organism: Gemmatimonadota bacterium (assembly GCA_037383305.1). Lineage (GTDB taxonomy): Bacteria > Gemmatimonadota > Gemmatimonadetes > Palauibacterales > Palauibacteraceae > Carthagonibacter. Next base: position 5,815 of record JARRPA010000050.1, read on the forward strand.
CGGAAACATGCAGGGTCTACAGGAGGCATACAGCGCGAAGGGCGTGAAGTGGCTCGCGATCGTATCGTCGGCGCCGGGGAAGCAGGGATACTACGAACCGGCCGAGATGAACGAGATGAACGAGAAGATGGGCCAGAAGTCGCTGGCCGTTCTGCTCGATCCGGAGGGAACGGTGGGGAGGATGTACAACGCCCAGACCACGCCGCAGATGGTGATCATCGATCCCGAGGGAACGCTGCTCTACAACGGGGCGATCGACGACAAGCCGAGCTCGAGGCCGGAGTCGCTCGAAGGGGCGCACAACTATCTGTCGGCCGGTCTCGACGAGGCGATGGCGGGCCAGCCCGTGAGCGTTCCGACCACGAAACCCTACGGCTGCTCGGTGAAGTACCCGGGCTGAGGGGGCGGGGAAGCCCGCTTCCGTAGCGATTGCTCGGATCGGCGCCTATCTTCGGTGCGGCGCCGGGATTGTATCGTCCCGGCCCGCACCCGTTTCGACAAGGACTCGATGCCAGATAGCACGCACAGGAACTCCCTCTGGAAAGTAGTCGGTCTCTATGCGGCCGGTTCCTGGCTCGTGCTGCAGGTCGTCGACGTCCTGACCCAGAATGTGGGCCTTCCACCGTGGGTGTTCACGCTCGCACTGGTTCTCCTGATCATCGGGCTTCCGATCGTGGGCGCGACAGCGTACCTGCACGGTCTCGGCGGCACGGTGGGCTCGAGTTCGCGTGGGGGCACGGCAGAGAGATCATCTCCAGGCTCGACGGGGGCACCCCGCCAACTGTTCACCTGGCGAAACGCGCTCGTCGGCGGTGTGGCGGCTCTTGCGCTGTGGGGTCTGCTCGTGACCGGCTGGATGGTCCTGGGACCGGGCCCGGCTTCCGCGGAGGGCACTGCGGGGAAGACCGGGACCGCGGCCGCGGTTGACCCGGCGACCCGGGACCTGCGTTCGGTGGCGGTGCTCCCGTTCGCGACTCGCAGCTCGAACGAGGAGGACAGGTACTTCGCGCAGGGAATGCACGACGACGTTCTCACCCAGCTCGCGAAGATCGACTCTCTGACCGTGATTTCACGGACGTCGGTGCTGAAGTATGAAGGAACCACGAAATCGATCCCGGAGATCGCGACCGAGCTGGGCGTGGCATCGATCCTCGAAGGCGGCATCCAGCGTTCGGGCGACCGGGTCCGGGTCAACGTACAGCTGATCGAAGCCGCCACCGACCGGCACCTCTGGGCAGAGACCTACGATGAGGAACTGACGGCGGCCAACGTGTTCGCGATCCAGTCGGACCTCGCGATGGAGATCGCCGGGGCGCTGCAGACGACGCTGACGCCGGAGACGGAAGCGCGGATCGAGGCGAGACCCACGGAAAGCCTGGAAGCGCTGGATCTCAATGCGAGAGCCCGGTACCTGCTGCTCGAATCGAGCCTGGACTCGCGGGAGAAGTTCGAGCAGGGTCGCGACCTCCTGCGGAGAGCGATCGAGGCGGACTCGGGCTACGCGCAGGCGTGGGCCAGCCTGGGAGCCCTCTACATGAACGCGGGACGGCTCGCCTTCGTGTCGCCGGAGGAGGCGTCGGCCGTCGCCGAGGCGGCGATCGACCGGGCCCTGGAACTGGACCCCGATCTGTCGGACGCGCACTCGGCTCGGGGAATCCTGCTCCGGGACGCACTGCGGTACGAAGATGCAGAAGCGGAGTTCCTGCGGGCCATTGCGCTGAATCCGGGCTCGTCGGAAGACCACCGGCGGTATGCGTCTCTCCTGCTCCAGCTGGATCGACTCGACGAGAGCGTTCGCGTGGCACGCCGCGCCGTGGAGCTCGATCCGTTGTCCGTGCAGGCCCGACGCACGTATGGCGACGCGCTGTGGTGGGCGGGCGACTGGCGAGGAACCGTAGCCGAGTCGTACAAGCTGCTCGAGATGGAACCGAACGATGCGTGGGCCTATTACAACGCAGGCTACGGGCATGCGATGCTCGGGGAGAAACGGGAAGCGATCGACGCGTTTCGCAGAGCCGTGGAACTCGATCCGACGGACCCGAACATGCCGATCGGGCTGGCCTGGGGCTGGGCGCGAGCCGATCAACGTGACTCCGCTCTCGCGGTGCTGTCGGTCGTGCCGGAGGAGAGCGGCATTCTGAAGGAGATCGCGATCGTCTACGGCGAACTGGGTGACCTGGACCGGGCGTTCGCGTTGCTGGACCGGGCGGCCGTTGAGGCGCCGGGATCCATCGGAACCCTCCGCACAGATCACTCCGCGGACCCGTTGAAGGCCGACCCCCGCTACGACGCACTGCTTCGGAGGGTCGGCCTGCAGTAGCGGCCGACCCTCTGTGTTCTTTTCATGTCCCCGAATCGACTGACCCTCAAGATCGTCACGCTGCTGCTCGTGATCGCCGCTGCCATCTTCTGGCTGCGCTCGGATCGTGGGCCGTTCGACGGCGACGACGATGAGGGAATGGTGAGCGCGGCAGCGCTCGGCCCGATCGGCGCGGTCTCATGGCTCGCCGGCTGCTGGCACCACGAGGAGTCCAGTTACCGTCGCGAGGAGCAGTGGATGGAGCCCGCGGGAGGATCGATGCTTGGAATGAGCCGCACGGTGTCGGGCGAGC
>JARRPA010000051.1:0-9264 GCA_037383305.1 Gemmatimonadota bacterium
CGGCGTCCAGGCGCCAGTGACGCATGGCCGCGTCCGCTGCGGGCAACTGCGCGCGCCGTTCACCGGCGATCAGCAGCGCGTCCACCTGCATCCGGTTTTCGGTGAGCGTGCCCGTCTTGTCGGCGCAGATATAGGTCACGGATCCCAGCGTTTCAACGGCGGGCAGGCGGCGGACATCGTCCGAACGGCGCAGAAAACCGGTGCGTCCGTGAGCGGTCCGATCCCGCTACCCACGCGTCGTCAGCTGTTCACCGTGCTTCGCAGTCCGCACAAGGACAAGAAGTCGCGCGAGCAGTTCGAGCTGAAGACGCACAAGCGACTGATCGACATCTACGACACTCGCCCGCAGACGGTGGACGCGCTCACGAAGCTCGACCTCGCCGCCGGCGTGGACGTAGAGATCAAGGTTCAGTAGGAGCCGACGAATGCCAGGATTGATCGGCAAGAAAGTGGGGATGACCCAGATCTTCACCGAAGATGGACGCGCGGTGGGGTGCACGGTCCTCGAGGTCGGGCCCTGCCCGGTCGTCCAGGTGAAGAACCGGGAGCGTGACGGCTACGATGCCGTTCAGCTCGGCTTCGGACGCCGCAAGGAGAGCCGGGTCCGGAAGGCGGAAGCCGGGCACGCGTCGCGGGCGGGGCTTGACTACGTTCCCGAGATTCTCGCGGAGTTCGCGCCGGAAGAGGGCCTGGAATACGAGCCGGGCCAGGAGCTGACGCTGGAGCTGTTCGAGGTGGGGCAGAGGGTCAAGATTTCCGGCTCCACCAAGGGTCGCGGTTTTCAGGGCACGGTGAAGCGCTGGAATTTCGGAGGTTCCAGAGCGTCGCACGGCAGCAAGAAGATCCTCCGAAAGCCCGGCTCGATCGGACCCGGAACCGACCCGTCGCGGGTCATCAAGGGGCGCAAGATGTCCGGGCAGATGGGCAATTCGAAGCGGACGGCGATGAACCGGCAGATCGAGAAGATCGACCTCGAGCGGAATCTCCTGCTCGTGCGTGGCTCGGTCCCCGGATCGCGTCACACCGTCGTTGTCATCCGCGCGGTCTGAAGGCAAGAGAGGCAGGATGAAGGCGAAAGCGTATACAGCGGCCGGCGCGGTCCGCTCCGGGGAGTTTGAGCTGCCGGGCGACCTGTTCGACGGCACCGTCCACGAGGCGGTGCTGCACCAGGTGGTCACGGCGATTCAGGCGAACGGGCGGCAGGGGACGCATTCCACGAAGACGAGGCAGACGATCCGCGGCGGAGGCGCCAAGCCGTGGCGGCAGAAGGGCACGGGTCGCGCCCGGCAGGGATCGATACGTTCCGCGCAGTGGCGCGGGGGCGCCGTAGTCTTCGGACCGCAGCCGCGCAGCTATCGGCTCCAGGTGCCCAAGGGGATTCGACAGCTGGCCATCCGATCGGCGCTCAACGCTCGCGCCGCGGAAGGCTCTCTGGTGGTCATCGAGCCGCTGTCGCTCGACGCACCGAGGACGAAGACGATCGTCGAGCTGCTCGATTCCATCGAGGCGTCGGGCAACGTGGTTCTCCTGACCGATGGACTGAAGAAGAACGTGTACCTGTCCGCCCGGAACCTGCCGGGCGTCCTGGTGCGTCCCTGGGGTGAGGCCTCGGCCTACGATCTGATCTGGTCCGACGTGCTGGTCATCGAAGAGACCGCCTTCGAGGCGACACCGGAAGAGAGCCCGGAGGACGACCGATGAGCCGCGCACCGCACGAGATCCTGATCCGGCCGATCGTAACCGAGGAGACCTCCCGCCTGCAGTTCAACCCGGGGCGAGTTCGCAAGCGACACGAAGACAAGGACATTCCGGTCCGGCCGCGAATCGCGTTCGTGGTGGACCGGAATGCGACCAAGATCGAAATCCGCCGCGCCGTGGAATCGATGTTCGACGTGAACGTCACGTCGGTGAACACGATGAACTTGCTCGGCAAGGAGCGACGCGTCGGCCGGCACATCGGCCGGAAGCCGAGCTGGAAGAAGGCGATCGTCACGCTCGCCGAGGGCGAGATGATCGACGTCTTCGGGGGAGAATGAGATGGCGCTGAAGAAGTTCCGGCCCGTTACGGCCGCCAACCGCTACCGTTCGGTTTCGGGGTTCGATGAGATCACCCGGTCCGAACCCGAGAAGTCCCTCACCGAGGGGTTGACGAAGACGGCGGGCCGCAACCACCACGGTCGGCTGACCAGTCGGCGGCGAGGGGGCGGTCACAAGCGTCGGTACCGCAGGATCGACTTCCGACGGGACAAGCATGGCGTTCCGGGCACCGTCAAGGAGATCGAATACGACCCGAATCGGTCGGCGAGGATCGCACTGATCGGCTATGCGGACGGGGAGAAGAGATACATCCTTCACCCGCGCGGTCTGGAAGTCGGAGACGTGATCCTCTCGGGTCCCGGCTCGGAGCCGAGACTCGGAAACGCGCTTCCTTTGAAGGAGATTCCGCTGGGAACCACCGTGCACGCGGTGGAATTCGTCCCCGGGAAGGGCGCCCAGATCGGACGCAGTGCAGGGGCGGCGATTCAGCTGATCGCCAAGGAGGGTGACATGGTCACGCTCCGGTTGCCGAGCACCGAGGTCCGGATGGTCAGGGGGGACTGCCTGGCGACGCTGGGACAGGTGGGCAACACGGATCACGAGCTGGTTCGTTCGGGCAAGGCCGGCCGCAGCCGCTGGCTGGGCCGCCGACCGAAAGTTCGCGGCGTCGCGATGAATCCGGTCGACCATCCGTTGGGCGGTGGCGAAGGTCGCTCATCCGGCGGACGTCCCCCGGTGTCCCCGTGGGGCAAAGCGGAAGGCCGCAAGACGCGGAAGAAGAAGAAGGCGAGCAATCGAATGATCGTCCGCGGCCGTCGCCGTGGCCGGTCGACCCGCTAGTCGGCGAGGGAGACAGGGATGGCACGGAGCGTAAAGAAGGGGCCGTATATCGACCCCAAGCTGTTGAAGAAGGTCGAGGCGATGAACCGGTCCGGCGACAAGCGCGTCATCAAGACGTGGGCGCGCGCGTGCACGATCAGCCCCGAGTTCGTGGGCCACACGCTGGCCGTTCACAACGGGAACAAGTTCATCCCGGTCTACGTGTCGGAAAACATGGTCGGGCACAAGCTCGGGGAGTTCTCGCCGACCCGGCTGTTCCGGGGGCACAGCGGAAAGCTCGCCGACAAGCGCGTCCGTCTGTAGATCGACGGCACCGCGGAGCACGGGCTGAACGGGAGATGGAAATGCAAGGGCGAGCGATCGCAAGAAATATCGGAATGTCCGCGAGAAAGATGCGCCTCGTGATCGATCAGATCCGGCATCAGGATGTGAATTCGGCCTATTCGATTCTGCAGTTTTCGAAGAAGGCAGCCGCTGAGCCGATCGACAAGGCGCTCAGGTCGGCGGTCGCGAATGCCGTCTATCAGGCGGACGAGGCGGGCGAAGCGCTGGATGTGGATGATCTGTTCGTAGCCGAAGCGTTCGTGGACGAGGGGCCGACGCTGCGTCGGTACCGCGCGGCTGCAATGGGGCGAGCGGCGCCCCGGCGGAAGCGCTCGAGCCACGTCACCGTCGTAGTAGGGAAGAAGGGGTAACCGTGGGTCAAAAGACGCATCCGTACGGGTTTCGACTCGGGCTGGTCAAGCCCTGGAAGTCGCGCTGGTACGCCCGGGGCAAGGACTTTCCGAAGCTGCTCGCTGAAGACGAGAAGCTCCGCAAGTATCTCCACGCCCGGCTGGATCATGCCGCCGTCTCGAGCGTCGAGATCGAGCGGAAGCCGACGAAGATCGTGGTCACGATCCACACGGGGCGTCCCGGTGTCGTGATCGGCAAGCGGGGCTCGGAGGTCGACAAGCTTCGCGACGAACTGTCGCTGCTCACGGACTCCGAAGTCTCGGTAAACGTCGAAGAGATCAAGCGTCCCGAGGTGGATGCACAACTGGTGGCCGACAGTGTCGCGCACCAGTTGAAGCAGAGGATCAGCTTCCGTCGCGCCATGAAACGGGCGCTCCAGTCGGCGATGCGAGCCGGCGCGGAGGGCGTGAAGATCCAGTGTGGCGGCCGGCTCGGGGGCGCGGAGATCGCGCGGACCGAGGGGTACCACGAGGGGCGGGTTCCCCTGCACACGATGCGGGCGGACATCGATTACGCCTCGACGATGGCAAAAACGACATATGGAGCGATCGGGGTGAAGGTCTGGATCTTCCGGGGAGAGGTCGTCGACGACCGCCGCGGGCAGACCTACACGACCGGCGGGAAGGCGTAGGACGAAATGCTTTCTCCCAAGCGAGTAAAGTACCGGAAGCAGCAGAAGGGCAAGATCAAGGGCAAGGCAGGCCGCGGAAACCGGATTTCGTTCGGCGATTACGGCCTCCAGACCCTCGAGCCGGGCTGGATCACGAACCGGCAGATCGAGGCCGCCCGTGTGGCGATGACCCGTCACATCAAGCGGGGCGGAAAGGTCTGGATCCGGATCTTCCCCGACAAGCCGATCACGTCCAAGCCCGCCGAGACCCGGATGGGCAAGGGAAAGGGCAACCCGGAGGGCTGGGTGGCGGTCGTCAAGCCGGGGCGGGTGATGTTCGAGCTCGAAGGTGTCGATGAGTCGATCGCGCGTCGCGCGCTGGAACTCGCCGCCGCCAAGCTCCCGGTCAAGACCCGCTTCCTGATCCGCGAGGACTGACCTGATGATGGATACGAGAGAAATTCGGGAACTGACCATCGACGAGATCGATGCAGAGGTCGAGAAGACGCGCGAGGAGCTCTTTCGACTTCGCTACCGCGCGAGCTACGAGGAACTGGAGAACCCGGCATTGCTGAGGCAGCTGCGTCGCCAGGTCTCGCGTCTGCTGACGATCCGTCAAGAGCGCGCGCCGCAGGCCGCGGGAGAGACCGATGTCTGAGGCCACAAAGCAGGAGGCGACGGGGCGTCGCAAGCAGCGACAGGGGCGGATCGTGAGCGATGCGATGGACAAGACGGTCGTCGTGTCGGTCGAGCGACGCATGGCGCATCCGCTCTACGGAAAGCAGGTGAAGCGCCAGAAGAAGTATCACGCTCATGACGAGACGAACGAGTTTCGGCTGGGCGATCTGGTGCTCATCGAGGAGACCCGTCCGCTGTCGAAGAAGAAGCGCTGGAGGGTCGTCGAGTTGCTCGAGCGGCCCGAGCAGGAGGGCTGATCCGATGATCCAGCAGGAGACGGAACTGCGAATCGCCGACAATTCCGGTGCGAGGAAGGCCCTCTGCATCCGGGTGCTTGGCGGATCCCGACGGCGCTATGCCGGCTTGGGCGACGTGGTGGTGGTGGCCGTCAAGGACGCAATACCGGGTGGGACCGTGAGGAAGGGCGATGTCGCGAGGGCCGTGATCGTAAGGACCGCGAAGGAAAACCGTCGGAGCGACGGAACCTACATCCGGTTCGACGAGAATGCTGCCGTCATCATCAACGAAGCCGGCGAACCGCGTGCGACGAGGATCTTCGGGCCGGTCGCGCGCGAACTGCGCGAGAAGCAGTTCATGAAGATCGTCTCTCTCGCACCGGAAGTGATTTGAGGAGCCCGCAACGATGAGTCGGAACAAGATGCACGTACGCAGGGGCGACCAGGTGCAGGTGATCTCGGGCAACCACAAGGGTGCCCGTGGCGTCGTGCTGCGCGTGGTTCCCGCCAAGCGTCAGGTGGTCGTCGAGGGAGTGAACATGCGAAAACGTCACCAGGCGCCTTCGCAGAAGAACCCCGAGGGCGGAATCATCTCGTTCGAGGCGCCGATCCATGTGTCCAACGTGATGCTGATCGATCCGAGCAACGACGAACCGACACGGTTCCGGGTGCGGATCGACGCGGATGGAACGAAGGAGCGGATCTCGGTTCGCAGCGGGAATCCGATTCCGCGGGCCTGACCCGGGAATCGGCGAACATAGAGCGGATACGGAAGATGCAGCCAAGGTTGAGACAGCACTACGAGTCGCAGGTCGTTCAACGGCTGGCCGACACATTCGAGTTCGAGAACCGGATGGAGATTCCCCGGCTCGACAAGATCGTGATCAACGTCGGACTCGGTGATGCGAAGGACGACCCGAAGCTACTCGATTCTGTCGTGAAAGAGGTCGCGCTCGTCGCCGGCCAGAGGCCGATCGTGACGCGCGCCAGGAAGTCGGTGTCCAACTTCAATCTCCGGGACGGCATGCCGATCGGCGTGAAGGTGACGCTGCGGTCCGACCGGATGTACGAGTTCCTTGATCGGTTCATCAGCACGGCGGTCCCGCGGATCCGTGACTTTCGTGGATTCAACGGGCGCGCCTTCGATGGGCGTGGGAACTACACCGTGGGAATCCGGGAACAGATGATCTTCCCGGAGATCGACTACGACGACATCGTCCGCGTTCATGGAATGGACATCACGTTCGTGACCACGACCGACCGGGACGACGAGGCGCTGGTGTTGCTGCGGGAGATGGGCTTTCCGTTTCGCGGCGAGACGCCGGTAGTCGTCTGAACAGCGCGCCGGGATACCGGGTGCCCGAGGAGAGGTAGATGGCGAAGAAGTCCCTGATCGAGAAGGCGAACCGGAAGCCGAAATACAGCGCGCGGCGGGTGCACCGCTGCCAGCGCTGCGGCCGCGCGCGCGCCTACATCCGGAAGTTCGGCCTGTGCCGGATCTGCTTCCGTGAGCAGGCGCTGCGGGGGGAGATCCCGGGCGTCAGGAAAGCGAGCTGGTAGAACGATGAGCATGAATGATCCCATCGCCGACATGTTGACCCGAATCCGGAATGCGGGAGCCGCCGGACACAAGCGGGTGGACATGCCGGTATCGAAACAGAAGATCGCGATCGCACGGATTCTGACCGAGAATCACTTCGTTCATGGCTACAAGGTGCTGGACGACGGGGCGTTCGGAGTCCTGCGCGTCTATATCAAGTACACCGAAGAGGACCGGCCGGTGATTCGTTCGATACAACGCGTGTCGAGACCGGGCCTGCGCAGGTACGTAGGGGCGAACCAGGTACCGAAAGTGCGTTCGGGCCTCGGGATTGCGATCCTCTCGACCAGCCAGGGAGTGATGACGGACCGCGACGCGCGTCGCCGCCACGTCGGCGGCGAGGTCCTCGCGACCGTCTACTAGGAGCGGATTCGAAATGTCGAGAGTCGGAAGACAGCCCATTCCCGTTCCCGGCGGCGTCGACGTGAAGGTCGACGGCGGCCGGGTGGCGGTAAAAGGGCCGAAAGGTCAGCTGGAAGGAAGCTTCGATCCGGAGCTTTCGATCGAGCTCAAGGATGGAGAGATCCTGGTTTCGCGGCCGACCGATCAGCCACGGCACCGGTCGATGCATGGCCTGACCCGGACGCTCATCGCGAACATGGTCGAAGGCGTGACCAACGGGTTCGAACGCTCGCTGGAGATCCACGGGGTGGGATATCGCGTGCTCCAGCAAGGGAAGGGCATCGAGCTTCAGGTCGGCTACAGCAAGCCGGTGCCGTTCCCGGCGCCCGAAGGCATCGAGCTGACTGTCGAATCACCGACGCTGATGCACGTCCGAGGCATCGACAAGCAGGCGGTGGGCGAGGTTGCCGCTCAGATCCGGCGGGTTCGTCCCCCCGAGCCCTACAAGGGCAAGGGCATACGCTATCGTGGCGAGCACGTGCGGCGGAAGGCCGGAAAGGCGGCGGCGACGGCCGTCTGATCGAGGCGGATCGCAGAGCACTCGTCCGACCCGGTGATCGGTCCGGGCGGTTGGTATCGGAGGAATAGAGCATGGCAGGAACCAAGTCGGCGGAGCGGCGGGCGCGCAGGAGGCGACGTCACATCCGCGTACGCAAGAACATGCGCGGAACGAGCGAGCGACCGCGACTCGTTGTGTTTCGCAGCCTGCGCAACATGGAGGGACAGCTGGTGGACGACGACCTGGGCGTGACGCTGCTCGGTCTGTCCACCCTTACGGCGCCGGGACCCGTGGACGAAGAGTCCGCCGAACAGATGTCCACCAAGGTGGCGGCTGCGTGGCGCGCGGGCTACGCGCTGGCGGAGAGGGCGAAGGAGGCCGGGATCGAGCGGGTCGTGGTCGACCGTGCCGGATTCCGGTATCACGGCCGCGTACAGGCCTTCGCCGACGGCGCGCGCGCCGGCGGCCTGGAGTTCTGCTCCCGATGGAGACCCAGCCGGACGGCCTGAGAGGGTCTGGTCCCGCGAAGCAGGGAAAGCACTGAGAATGGCAAAGAAGCAGAACAGGCGAAGAAGAGATGAGGGCGACAACCTCAAAGAGAACGTGATCTACATCAATCGCGTCTCGAAGGTCGTCAAGGGAGGACGCAGGTTCTCCTTCACCGNCTTCACCGCCCTCGTCGCCGTCGGCGACGGCCAGGGTCGGGTAGGTACCGCTCTGGGCAAGGCCAATGAGGTCGCGGAAGCGATCCGGAAAGGCTTCGAGCGGGCGCGCGGCTCGATGGTGGAAATTCCCATCGTCGGCGGCACGATCCCGCACGAGCAGTTGGGCCGCTACGGCGCGGGGCGCGTGCTCCTCAAGCCGGCGGCGCCCGGAACCGGAGTCATTGCGGGCGGACCGGTGCGCGCGGTGCTCGACTGCGCCGGCGTTCAGGACATACTCACGAAGAGTCTCGGCTCGAACAATCCGCTGAACATGGTCGCGGCCACGATGGAGGGACTGCAGAGTCTCGTCACGCCGGAGCAGGTCGCGCGCGAGCGCGGAATCGACGTCGAGCGGGTTCGGGAGGCGATGCGTGGCTAAGACGATTCGAATCAGGCAGGTCCGCAGCGGCTCGAATGCGATCCGTAAGCAGCGGGACACTCTTCGCGCGCTGGGATTGAAGCATCACCAGGACGAGGTCGAGCAACAGGACGGTCCCGCGATCCGCGGGATGATCCGTGTCGTCTCGCATCTCGTCGAGGTCGAGGAGGTCGACTAGACCGATGGCGAAGGAAAAGCGAATCGGACTCGAGAACCTGAGTCCGGCCCCGGGATCCCGGCAGAAGCCGAAGAGAGTCGGAAGAGGCCACGGGTCCGGGCATGGAAAGACCTCCGGCAAGGGCCACAAGGGCCAGAAATCGCGGACGGGAGTCTCGATCCCCGCCTGGTTCGAAGGCGGCCAGATGCCGCTGTATCGCCGGGTGCCCAAGCGTGGTTTCAAGCCGATTTCGCGTCGGCGCTTCCAGATCGTGAATCTCTCGGCGCTCGCGGAGCTCACTGAGACCGAAGTCGGACCGGAGCAGCTGGTGGACCACGGTCTGATCGGTTCGGCCGACAAGCCGGTAAAGATCCTCGGCGATGGGGC
>JARRPA010000052.1:0-8186 GCA_037383305.1 Gemmatimonadota bacterium
GGCCCGTCGCGGAGAGTCCCTCGATGCCGGGAATGAAGTACTCCCCGGTGGCGTTGCCGACTCCGCGGTAGGTCACGCCCATGTCGGTCACCAGGTTCAGCTCGCCGACCGGAGTGTTCGTCGCGAGCTGATCGTCCCACTCGAAGTATCCGCCGAAGGGGCTGTTCGCATCCAGTTCCGGCTGCGAGGGCGCCATGTTGGTGGCGGAGCCGAGAACGCGGGCACCGGTGAACTCATCCTCGGTCCGAGATCCGATGAAGGTCGCCTGGAGTTTCAGCCGGTCGTCGAAGAGGAACTGGTTGTAGCCGAGGTTGAACGAGGCTCTCTCGAATCCCGTGCGCTCGACGGTTCCCTCCTGGTTCAGGTATCCGACCGAGACCCGGAAGTCCATCTTCTCCCCGCCACCCGTGATCGATAGCGAATGGTCCTGGCCATATCCGGTCCGCGTCACGCGGTCGTACCAGTTGTTGTTCGCGTTTCCGATGATGGCGAGCTTCTCGGGGGCCTGGTCGGCGACCACATCCCGGAACTGGTAATAGTTCAGGATGTCCGGCTTCTCGTAGATCTGTGAGCCGGAGATATTGCCCCGGTAGGTGAAGAGGGTGGGCCGATCCGCCCTCGCCCTTCCCCCCATCGTCTCGATCAGCACGACGCCGTTGGCGCCCCGCGACCCGTAGATCGCCGTGGCCGACGCGTCCTTGAGAACGGTGAACGAGGTGATGTCGTCCGGATTGATGAAGTTCAGGGGATTGCCGCCGGCCGAGAGCCCGCCGCCCACTTCGAGCGGCACGCCGTCCACCACGTAGAGGGGCTCGTTGCTGGCGTTCACGGAGGTCCCGCCGCGAATCCGGACCGATACGCCGCCGCCCGGCTCACCGCCGTTCGACTCGGTCACCTGCACACCGGCCACCTTACCCTTGATCAGCTGTTCGGCACCGACCACGCGGCCGGTATTGAACACTTCCTCGGGAACCTCGGTGACCACACCCGTGTTGGTGGTCCGCTCGAGCTCGCCATACCCGACCGCCACGAGCGGGTCGAGCTGAAGTGGCGCGATCGTCATCAGGACCTCGACGTCGGTTGTCTGTCCCGCGGTGACCGTGACCTCGGTCTCGAACTCGCGGTATCCGAGGATGTTCGCCGTGAGCGTGTGCACACCCGCGGGGACGTCCTCGACGACGAAGAAGCCCTGCGCCGCGCTCAGGGCGGTCTGCCCCGCGACGCTCACCGTTGCATCGCCAAGCCCCGCCAGCGTCATCTCGTCCGTGACCCGTCCTCGGACGGTCCCGGTGGTCACCTGGGCCGTGAGATCGCTCGTCCACGCGACGGTCGCGATCGTCAGGGCAGCGAGCGCGACAAGGAACTGTCGTACCCTTGGCATGTTGTGCCTCCACCAGCAGAAAAAGAGACATCCCTCACTCGAGTACAGACCGGGCCGCGGCGGCGAGGGCCTGATTCAACCGTTCCCGACGCGGATCCAGGCCGACTGACAGGTCTTGGCCGGGGGTCTCCGGGGACGGTGGTCGTGACGAGGGTCGTCGAAGCAAGGACCCTGCCAGCCGACAGCCGGGGCGCGCCTGCGGGAGACACCGTCCGACTCCACCCGATCCGAGTCCGGATTCGTCCCGTGATCTGCGAAGTCCGAGGGGCCCGAGCATGCACGGCTGTGGCATTCGGAAGATGATATGCCGCATGATCTTAAGGATCCGCGTCCATTGACTCCGGGAGATCCGTGCCGGCTCTTCGCACCCGCGACCGGTCTCGCTCTCTTCGGGTCCCCTCCTGTCGATCGCGGGGGCGTGGTACGTTAGTCTCGGGAGTCAACTACGGACTCGATGGGACAAGTTGGCACGCCCCGGGAGCCAACCGCGGAACGCGAAGCGTGAGAGGACGCGAATGAGGGTCACGGTGTTCGGAGCGGGACTCATCGGCGGTCCGATGGCGGTCGATCTCGCTGCGGGTGGCGAGTTCGATGTCACGGTGGCCGATATCGATGATCGGGCGCTGCTGGCCCTCTCCGGCAGCGGACATCCGTTGGACCTGCGTGCCGTCGATCTCACCGATCCGGCGGCGACCGGGGAACTGGCCGAGCAGAGTGACCTGGTGCTCAACGCGCTGCCGGGTTTCCTGGGTTTCGAGACCCTCAAGCGCATCCTGGAGACCGGGCGTGACGTCGTCGATATCGCCTTCTTTCCGGAAGATCCGTTCGCGCTCGATACGCTCGCTCTCGAGAACGACGCGACGGCGATCGTCGACTGCGGCGTAGCCCCGGGAATGAGCAATCTGCTCGTCGGCCACCTCGATGCACGGCTCGATATGACGGACCGGGTCCTGATCTATGTAGGAGGTCTGCCCGCCGTCCGTGAATGGCCCTTCGAGTACCGGGCCGTGTTCTCGCCCGTTGATGTGATCGAGGAATACACCCGACCCGCCCGGTTCGTGGAGAATGGACGGCGGGTCACCCGCGAGGCCCTTTCGGATCCCGAACTCCTGGACTTCGAGGGCGTCGGCACGCTGGAAGCGTTCAACACCGATGGACTCCGAACCCTCGCCTCGACGATCGATGCCCCCGACATGAAGGAGAAGACCCTCCGCTATCCCGGCCACATCGAGAAGATGGCCGTCTTCCGGGCCACGGGACTTTTTGACACCGGAGAGATCGAGGTGTCCGGAACCCGGATCCGGCCTCGGGACGTCACGGCGAAGCTGCTCTTTCCGATGTGGAAGCTGAAACCGGGCGAGGCGGACCTGACCGTGATGCAGGTCATCGTCGAAGGGCGGGACGATCGAGGACGGGTCCTCCATCGGTACGATCTCCTGGACCGCTACGATCCGGCCACCGACACGCATTCGATGGCGCGGACGACCGGCTACACGGCCACGATGGCAATTCGCCTGCTGGCGGCCGGCCTGTATCGGCGCAAGGGAATCTCACCCCTGGAATTCGTCGGTCGCGACGAGAACTGCGTAAATTTCATTCTGGCGGGGCTGGCCGAGCGTGGAGTGGTGTATCGTCACAGCGCGGAGCCTCGCCCGGAGTGAAACGACGAAGACGCCCGGCGCAGGATTCGGGTCCCGCGCCGGGCGGCTTTCCGGTACTGAATGTCCCGTTCGTATCTGCTGACCGCTCGTGGGAGCTCAGAGTAGCTCGTCACAGACCTGCTTCGGAAGCAGGACCTCGGCGACGACGTGGATTACGCCGTTCTTCGCCGGAATGTCGAAGGTCTGACCCGGCACCGCAGCGATGATCGCCGAGTTGCCGACATCGGAATTCCCATCGACCTCGCAGGTGGTGACCAGCGTGGTTCCCTCCACATCGAAGTAGTCTCCGAGCAGGGTACGGACCTGGCGCTCGCCCACCACGCTCTCCGAGAAGCGTCGACCGTTTACCACGTGGTACAGCAGCGTGTTCACGACGAAGTCCGGACAGCCGGTGGCGGCCGGACAGGCATTCTCGGCCTGCGCCTCAGGTGTGTCGCCCGGCACTCCGAGTGCGTCGAAGAGACGCCCGAACGCTGCGTCCTGCGGAGCGAACACCGTATACGGGCGGTTTCCGGAGAGCGCGTCGGCGAGCCCGGACCGAATCACGAGCGTCTCGAGCACATCGAATTCACCGTCTTCGGTCAGTACGATGTCCACGATCGTCGGAAGAGAGTTCTGCGGCTGACCCCCTTTCACGAAATTGGGATCGGTCGTCTCCGGCCCGGTGGCCGTGTCGTCACAGGCGGCGGCCGCGAAAGCGATCGCCGCGATCATTCCGAAGGTCCTGAGAGTCGACTTCGTGTCACGTGTCTCCCGCTTGTCTGGTTCTGGCGTCGAGGCGCCGTCATGCCCACGCACAGAGTGTACAACTGTTGTTTATGTTTTGTCAAGATATCAATGCGGACAAAATATAGACAACATGGCGCCGCTTGCCTGCGTTCCGTCGGCCGGTATTCTGCGGGGGCCAACAGGACTACTCGGATTCGCGCAGCGGGAGAGTCACCGATGAGGCATGGATATCGCTGGTTGTCGCTATTCGCGGGCGGAATGACGCTCGCAGTTGCCGGTTGTGATACGACCGCGGAACAGTCCCGGACACAGGCGACGGCGGTCGCACGGGCGGAGATCAGATCCTGCGCGGACGGGGCGGTGCTCGGAGAAGCCGTGTTCCGCGAGCGGCCTTCCTCGGAGGGGATCAAGCTGGTCGACGTCTCTCTCGAGGTGAACGGACTCGCCGATGGCAGGCACGCGGTCCATGTCCACGAGACCGCGGCTTGTGAGCCGTGCTCGGCAGCGGGGGGGCATCATGATCCGGGTCCGTTCGGGGCGACAGCGCCGGACGCGCCGGATTACAACCATCCGTTTCACGGCGGCGACCTGCTCAACCTGGAGGTCCGCAGAGGCTCCGGCGGTCTGGTGACCACTACGAATCGCTTCACCCTGTCGCCCGGTCGGATGAGCGTATTCGACGAGGATGGACGCGCTCTCATCGTGCATTCGGGCGAGGACACCTACTGCGACCAGGAGAACGAACTGGCTCCCGGGTGCGCGGGCGGAGCCCGGGATGCGTGCGGAGTGCTCCGCCTGGTCGAGGAATAGCACCGGCGGTGCCCGGACTCACGGGAATCATCGGGGCAGGCATTTCGGGGCTCGCCGCCGCGCGCGAGCTGACGGATCGGGGCTTCGAGGTCCGGGTCTTCGAGAAGAGCCGCGGACTCGGGGGACGCGCGGCGACGAGGCGACGAGGTCGGATGAGCTTCGATCACGGCGCGCAGTACTTCACCGTGCGTTCAAGAGGGCTCGCCCGGGCCATCGAACCGCTCCTCGATCGAGGGAGCGTGGCTCTCTGGACCTCGAGAATCGTCCGGCTGAACCCGGACGGAATTCGCCAGCCGGCTCCGCCCGCGGATCGCTACGTGGGAGTGCCGGGAATGAGCATGCTAGGAAGGGCGCTGGCCGGCATTCTTCCCGTCACTCGAAATACCCGGATCTCGACGTTGCGCCGCGAGCGCGATGGAAGCTGGACGCCCGTTTCGGCCGACGGCGAGCTGCTCGACCGCTTCGAATCGTTGATCGTGACCTGTCCGGCTCCGCAAGCCTCCGAGCTTCTCCGATCGGCGTCGCCCGATCTATCCGGCGTTTGCCGCTCGGCTGAGATGCTCCCCTGCTGGGCGGCTATGGTCGCCTTCGAATCTCCGCTCGGCCTCGATTTCGACGCCGCGTTCGTAACCGATGACAGGCTGGCCTGGGCGTCTCGTGAGGCGAGCAAACCGGGACGCGCACCCGAACCCGAGTGCTGGACCCTGCACGGCACACCGGAATGGTCGGTCGCGCAGCTCGAGGAGAATCCGGACCGGGTGGCATCCGCGCTGCTCGATCGGTTCCTCGAGCGATCCGGAGCCGAGCCTCAGGATCCGGTCCATCTCGAGGCGCATCGCTGGCGCTATGCCCGCTCGAGCGAATCGCGCTCGGTTGCCTCGGCCGTCGACGCCGACGCCCGGATCGCGATCGCCGGCGACTGGACGGTCGGCAACCGTCTGGAGGCAGCCTGGTCGAGCGGTGTCGAGGCGGCGCGGGCGATCGCCGCGTTCGAGCCTAGCCGGACACCTCCAGCCTGACGATTGCTTGCTCAGCGGCTCGCAGGCCCGACTGGATCGCTCCCTCTATCGAGCCGTGCACCCGATGGTCTCCGCAGACGAACAGCCCGCTCTCGGTGAGGACCGGTCGCGTCGAGACGCCGCCGGCCGAGGGCGTCTGATCGGGCAGCGCATCGTCGATCCCGTACGAACGGATCTCGCGCCAGTCATCGGCCGCGGGACCGAACCAGTCGCGCATCTGGGCCCTCACCTCGTGCAGGAGCGAGGGAGTCGGGTCCCGCTTCCCCAGAACGGTCGCTGAAACCAGGTGCCGATCCGGCGGCGCGTAACGTTCGGACACCCGGCTCATCACCGCGAGATTCGTTACCGGCCCGGTGCCCTCGCCGTCCAGCACGAGGATCCCTCGATTCACCGGCGGCTCTTCGGCCTCGAAGTACCAGCACAAGGTCGACAGGTAGGGCGGCACGTCTTCCAGATTCGCGAGCCGCGCCGCGGAAACGGGATCGGTGGCGATCACCACGGCCCGGGCTTCGAGCGACTCTCCGGACTCCAGGTGCACGGACTCCCGGGTCACCTCGCGGGCCGGCGTGCCCGTTCGAATGGTCCCGGCCGGAAGGTCGTCGGCGAGTTGTGCCGTCAGTGCCCCCATGCCTTCCGCCGGAACGGCTACGGGGCCCGCGCCGAACATCTTGAACACGAACTCGAACATCCGGCTCGAGGTATGCAGAGTCGCGTCGAGAAACACTCCGCTGAGAAACGGCCGGAAGAACCCCTCGATCATCGCCGATCCGAACCCGAGATCAGACAACCGCTCCAGTGTCGTCTCCTCCCGGGCCTCGAAGATCTCCTCCACCGATCGACTCCTCAGCGCGAGCGACAGCCGTGCGATGCGGCCTTTGTCGGCGATCGAACCGACAGGCGCGAGCAGGGTCGCTACGGCCTCCGAGGGCCGGCGAAAGGGATCGGCGACGCTCGCGAAGCCGCGTCCGATGCGCACGAGGGCCCCGGGCTCGAAAGGCCGGAGATCGAGGCGATCATAGTCGAGGATCTGCTGCGTCGTGGGATACGCCGTCAACAGTACCTGGAAGCCACGGTCGAGCAGAAACCCGTCCACGGCATCGGTCCGCACCCGTCCTCCCACCCCGTCCGACCCCTCGATCACGACGGGAGTGAATCCGGCGCGCAGCACTTCGGTCGCGCAGGTCAGTCCCGCAAGTCCGGCTCCTACGATCAGTACGTCGGCGTCGTGGCTTCTCATGCCTCTTCCATGAGTGCGTGGGATGACCTTCGAGCCCTGCCCTGAATCTGCCCGGTCCGGCGAGGCGGGAAAAGGACGTCCCTCGGGCGGACGCTTCCGATCCTCTTACCATCCGGCGCTGCCCCGGCCGCCCTTGAACGGTCCGACCAGGTCGCTCGTGATCCATCCGCCGTAGAAGCCCCCGGGCTGAGGCCGTACGGGTTCGCCATCCACGAGACATTTCTCGAGAGGTCCGGCATAGAACGCGAGATGATCGAGCATCGGACGAAATGCCGGCACGGGATCGGGATAGGACCAGGCGACCCGGTCGATTCGTTTCTCTCCGATGACGAGATCCCAGTAGCGGGCCGTGCCTTTCCACTCGCAGATACTGCTCCCGGGAGCGGGCTCGAGCAGCGTCAGGTCGACATCGTCGGGCGGCAGGTAATAGACGGGCGGGTGGCTCGTCTCGAGGACGCGGAGCGCGTTCCGGGTGTCCGCGATGACTCGGCCGGCATGGTGGATCACGATGTGACGATCGGTGGGCTCGAGGCGCGGCGGCCGGGGATAGTCCCAGACTGATTCCATCTTCCCTCTCCGTTCTGTCGCTGCCGTCGCGGTCGTCGAGATCGGCCGATACGAATCGATCGGCCGAATGGCTATGGCCCGGCAGGATGGAGCTCTCGCCCGCCGGACAGCTCTCGACTCGCCCACTCGAACACTCCCGCGTCTCGCGCTCTTGCAGCTTCGGCTCGCTTCCGCATCGAGGCGAGCGGCAGTCGCATTCTGGGGTTTTCCTTCAGCGCTTCCTCGTGGCGCGAGAGGAACGCCCAGTAGAGTGACGTGATCGGGCAGTCCTTTTTCGGATCGAACGCGCAGTTCTCGCAGTAGTCACTCATCCGGTGGATGTAGGCGGCGCCCGAGACATACGGCTTGGTGGTCATCAGGTCTCCGGCTCCGAAGGTCCCCATGCCGAGCACGTTCGGTTCGACGACCCAGTCGAAAGCGTCGGTATACATCGCCCAGAACCAGTCGGTGAGCTCGCGAGGGGAAACGTCGAGCAGCGTCGCCAGGTTCGCGAGCACCATCAGGCGGGTGATGTGGTGGGAGTAGCCGGTACGAAGTACGGAGCCCACCACCGTATCGAGGCAGGCGAGCCCCGATTTGGAGCCCCACCACGCCGGGGGCAGGGGCATCTCGGCTCCAAGCGCCGAGGGGGCGGCAGGTTCGGTTGCGGCGTCGGCCTCGGTCGCGGCGGAACCGGAGAGGTCGCGAAACCCGTCGGTTCGCGCGTGTACATGCCGCATGAACTCCCGCCAACCCAGCACCTGGCGGACGAAACCTTCGCGGCTGGCGAGCGGCGCGTCCGA
>JARRPA010000053.1:0-8148 GCA_037383305.1 Gemmatimonadota bacterium
CCGGGTACGGCGAGGCCTTCACCCGGTCGATCCGCCGGGACTGGGGCGGCAAGCCCCTGGTGGACCTCCACCTGCCGGGCCACCCGATCGCCGGGGCAATGTTGACCGTGGGCAACAGGGACGTTGCAGGCGGCGGCAAATCAGGATTCTTGCCAACGGTAGGGTCGATCGGCGGTGCGCTGCCACTGCAGGCAGAAATAGCAACGCTGGCTATCGGCAGAATTACGAGTGCGAGCAATAGTCGCGGGCCCAGTCCCGCAGCGGACACCCTCCCCGTCGCTACGGTTACAGAATGTGATCTGCGAGGCTGGTTTTTATGGTCAGGCATGATTGTCTCTGTAGCGAAGCAACGCGACCGTGAAGATGGCGGCTCCGGGCCGCAAGCCGTCCGCGGCCGCGCGTTCCGGTAGATCACGGGCCGGTACAGCACCAGGACGACCGCGAACAGCCCGAGCATCAGAACGCCGAACAGGTAACTGCCTACGGCCGTCCGGCGGCGGCTTTCCTGGCTGGCGAGCCCGCGCTCGGACAACGCCGCGTTGTACGCGCGAAGACGGACCAGCTCGCGCTCAGATACGCGCTCGTGGGCCGATACGATCCGCTCGCCTTCCAGCACGGTCCCGAGGACGGTGTCGACGGCCGTCCGCGCCTGCATGCGAGCGGCTTCGCTCTCCCCCGAGTCGAACCGGAGGCTGGGGACGGTGAAGCGGAACAGGAGATTCTGATAGAGCTGGAACCCGGCGAGGGAGAGGTCGGTCGGCGCGAATGCGAGAGCTTCGTCGAGAAAGCCCCCCACCGTGCGGAGCGAGTCCCGCGGAATTCGCCGGTCACCGTCCGGCGTTCGCAGCAGCACGACGCTCGGCGCCGGGTCGGTCACGTCGAGGATCGGAGCCACCCCGCGCGGCAGGAGCTCGGCGTAGGCTCGATCCAGCGAGGCCCGAAGCGAATTGCGTCGGCCGGCGTCCACGAGAAACGCCGCCTGCTCCGGATTGATCCGGAATCCGAACGCGTCGGCGACTCCATCGACGCCCTCGCGGCCGCTGACGGCGACGGCCGAGTCGAGCGCCGAGAAGAAGCCCGAAGCCAGGCTCCGCGCCGAGTCGGCCGCCTGTGCGTCCAGGCTGTAAACCGGCGCCACGACCCGCTCGGCTTCCGCTCGTTCCAGCGCCAGCTGCGCCGGCGGCTTCGGAACGGTGAATTCGAAGGCGGCGATCACATCCTGGTCGGCGATCGCTCCTGCGCTGAGGGAAACGGCCTCGGGCAGCGGAGAGCGGGGAAACAGAAAAGGCAGGAGCGCGGCGAACAGGACCACCAGGAGGCCGCGCGATCCGTGATGGGCCCAGCGATCGCGCCAGCTGTCGCCGGGTCGTCGGTCCACGGCGCGAATCGCGTCGCGCCACGTCTCCCGGAAGCGCGCGCTCACGCGTCGTCTCCCTCTGAGATGAACTGGTCGCGGTCGGCGTAGGCGCGGATGATGTCCTTCACGAGCCGGTGACGCACGACATCCGCTTCATCCAGATACGTGAACGAGATTCCCTCCACGCCCTTCAGCACGCGCTCGATGTCCAGCAAGCCCGACTCTTCCTTCCGCGCGAGGTCGATCTGCGTCTTGTCGCCGGTAATCACCGTCTTGGAGTTCAGGCCCAGGCGAGTCAGGAACATCTTCATCTGGGCCATGGTCGCGTTCTGCGCCTCGTCGAGAATCAGAAACGCATCCGACAGAGTCCGTCCGCGCATGTAGGCGAGCGGCGCGACCTCGATGACGTGCTCCTCGATCGCCTTCCGCACCCGGTCCGACGGCATCATGTCCTCGAGCGCGTCGTACAGGGGCCGAAGGTACGGATCGACCTTCTCGCGGATGTCGCCCGGCAGGAATCCGAGTGCTTCGCCCGCCTCGACGGCCGGTCGCGTGAGAATGATCCGACGGACCCGTTTCCGCATCAGGGCGTCGGCGGCCATCGCTACCGCCAGGTAGGTCTTTCCGGTTCCCGCGGGTCCGATCCCGATCGCCACATCGTGATCCCGGATCGCTTTGAAATAGTCGCGCTGGCCCGTCGACTTCGGTCGAATGACCTTTCGGGCCCCGGGCAACGCGATCGTCGTGTCGTCTCCATCACCCGCCAGCGTCGCGGGAGCGCTCTCCGCCTCCTCGAAGTACCGGCCCACGTCCGCGGTATCGAACGGCCGCTGCAACCGGGCCAGGCGGATCATCCGCTGTGCCACCGGTGTGCAACGCTCCACCGCCGCCAGGGCTCCGGAGAGAATCAGTTCGTCGCCCCGCAGAATCACCCGGCAATCCCCGAGGCGCGCCAGCGCCTTGAGATGTCCGTCGTTCACGCCGGCCAGGAGGAGAGGATCCGCGCCGACGGCTGCAATGCGGTGCTGGATCACGGGATCGTCAACGGCTTCGATGACCTCGCGTTCGGTGTCTTCTCGCATGCTACCCTTCCCGGCCGCGCCGTCGCGAAACGTTCACTGGAGGCGCAGCCCGAGCTCGGCCAGTTCTTCGTCAGCCACGCGCGAAGGAGCACCCTCGAGCAGACCCCGTGCGGCCGTCGTCTTCGGAAATGCGATGACCTCCCGGATGGACGTCGTTCCCACCAGCATCGCGACCAGCCGGTCGAACCCCATCGCGAATCCTCCGTGCGGAGGCACCCCGTAGCGGAAGGACTCCAGCAGGAAGCCGAAGCGGGACTCGATCTCCGCGTCCTCCATGCCGAGGACGCGGAGGATGGCCCGTTGCAGATCGGGCTGGTGGCACCGGATACTCCCGCTGCACAACTCCGTGCCGTTCAGGACGAGGTCGTACGCACGGGATCCGACGGAGAACGGTTCGGCCAGCAGACGCTGCGGGTCGTTCGCGTCGGGCATCGTGAACGGGTGGTGGCTCGCGACCGGTTTTCCCGTCTCCGGATCGGGTTCGAAGAGCGGAAATTCGGTCACCCAGATCCAGCGGAGACCCTCTTCGACGGCACCCTCCGCCCCCGCGATCGTTCGTCTGAGGGCATCGAGCGCAGGCGAGGTCTCGGCATCCGGTCCGGCGACCAACAGGACCAGATCGTCGCGCTCGACCGAGTGGGTCGCGGCGAGCCGATCTCCCGCCTCACCCTGCAGAAAGCGGGCGGGCGGACCCGACCACCCCGTGTCAGATCTCTTGAGCCACATCGCGCCTTTCGCACCCTGCGCCCGCGCCGTCTCATTCGCCGCGTCGAGACGGGAGCGGGATACCGAAGCACCCCCGGGTACGCGGAATCCCCGAACCCGTCCCCCGGCCTCCCGTACCCCCTCCACGATCCCGAAGCCGAGTCCGGAAAGGGCTTCCGTGAAGTCCTCGATTCGCCAGGAAATGCGAAGATCGGGCTTGTCGGTGCCGTACGTCTCGAGGGCCTGCGCATGCGTCATCCGGGGAATCGGAGTCTCGAGCTCGACGCCGACCGACTCCGACAGCACCCGGACGAGCATCCGCTCGGCAGCCGCGAATACGTCGTCCTCGTTCACGAACGACATCTCGACGTCGACCTGGGTGAATTCGGGCTGGCGATCCGCACGCAGGTCCTCGTCACGCAGGCAGCGCACGATCTGAAAATAACGATCGAATCCGGCCACCATCAGCAGCTGCTTGTACAGCTGCGGAGACTGCGGCAGGGCATAGAACTCTCCCGGGTGGATCCGACTCGGGACCAGGTAGTCCCTGGCTCCTTCCGGTGTGCGACGGGTGAGAAACGGTGTTTCGATCTCGAGGAAGCCGTCGTCCGCCAACGCCTTCCGCGCGGCGTTCGCCGCCAGGTGACGAACCCGAAAATTGCTCTGCATCTCGGGGCGGCGAAGATCGAGAATCCGGTGTCGGAGCCGGAGTTCCTCCGAAGGCAGATCCTCTTCGGGGGGAACGGCCACCAGTATCGGGAGCGGTGCCGACTCCGACACACGTTCCATCGCGTCGACCCGAAGCTCCACCGTCCCCGTATCCATCTCGGGATTCACGGCGTCGTCCGGGCGCAACTCCACCCGACCGCTGACCGTCAGGACGTCCTCCGGATTCAGATCGGCCAGCGCATTCATGACCGGGTCCGGTGTCCAGTCCGGGTTGAAGGCCAGCTGCATCAGCCCCGTCCGGTCCCGCAGGTGCAGGAATACGACGCCCCCGAGATCCCGGCGCCTGTGCACCCAGCCCGCCAGTCGTACCGTACGGCCGGCGGATTCCTCGGTCACGGCGCCGCACGGGAGGTCGCGCCACGCCGTCGCGCCCGGAATCAGGGTCTGCGCTTCGCTCAATTCCCCACCTTCCTGAGTAGCCCGGCCGGCTGATCCGGGTCTGACACATCGCGTTTCGCACGGTCCGAAGTCGCGAAGATGGCGGCGCCCGCCGCATGCAGCCAGCGGCCGGGGGCCGTCGCGATCCCTTCGACCGGAACCTGCCCGAATCGTCTCACGCAGACTCCGCCTCGGAGAGCCTGGCGATGAACTCGGCCGGCGTCGCCGCTTCGGTCAGGCCGATCCGCAGCTGCTCGCTGCGGAGCAGCTCGCTGACCGCGGCCAGCATCCGGACATGGCGGCCCGCGGCCCTCTCCGGCCCCGCGAGCATCCAGACGAGCCGCACGGGCGCGCCGTCCAGCGAGTCGAAGTCCACAGGCTCCGCCGTCGTGCCCGCCGCCATGGCCGGCCCCGAGAGACAGGAGCACTTCGCGTGCGGAAGAGCCACTCCCTGCCCGATCCCGGTACTGAGCACGGCCTCCCGCCTCATGATCGCCTCGAAGATCTCCCCGGCGCTGTCCGGCACGCCGGCGCCCGTTGCGAGTATTGCCGAGAGCTCGCGGAGGATTTCGTCCTTCCGCGAAGAAGCGAGCGGTGTCCTAACGAGCTCCGGAACGAGCCGATCGGACAGTGGGGTCTGCGGGCCGCGGGAACGTACTATGGTCTCCGACCTCCGAAGGGAGCGGCTCCTGCGCTATACTTGTCACTTGTCGCGCGCCGAACACGCGCGTCGGCGCGCAGCGGCTTCCGAAGATACCGGATGCAGGGTTCGACCGCCAAGAATCCGACCACCGTGAAGGAGTCTGTACGTGGAGTCAGAGAGCGATCCGGCCGGATCGCAGCGACCGACGCGCCGATTGGCGCTCCTGGGTCTCGACCCGCCAGCGTTGCGGGCCGCGCTCGCCGACGATCCGGAAATGCAGGGGGAGCCGGGCTACCGTCTCACGCAGATCACACGTTGGATCGGAGAGCGACGGGCGCGGTCGTTCGAGGAGATGTCGAATCTGCCGGCGGAGCTTCGAGATCGGCTCGCCACCCGGTTCTCTCTGGGGGATGCCGAAGCGGCATTCGAGGCGCGTTCGGAGGACGGGACGATAAAGCACCTCTGGCGGCTCGCGGACGGGGTCCAGGTCGAATCGGTCCTGATCCCGACTTCGGACCGGGTGACGCTCTGTCTTTCCTCCCAGGCCGGCTGTGCGCTGGGGTGCCGTTTCTGCGCGACCGGGCAGCTCGGCTTTACCCGGCAGCTCTCGGCGGCCGAGATCGTCGAGCAGTTCCGCAACGCAGACAGGATTTCCAGCGAAGCGTTCGGGCGGCGAATCGGCAACGTCGTATACATGGGCATGGGAGAGCCGTTCGCCAATTCCGGCCCCGTGTTCGAGTCCCTGACGATACTTCACCGCGGGTTCGGTTTCGGTGCGCGACGAATCACCCTCTCGACCGTCGGACTCGTCCCCGGTATCCGGGAGCTGGGAAGTCGCCCCGAGCCGTTTCGTCTGGCCGTGTCCCTGCACGCCCCCGATTCCGCGCTCAGAGCCGAGCTCATGCCGGTGGAGCGACGGTATCCGCTCGACGAACTGATGGAAGCGGTTCGGGAGTACCAGGCACGCAAAGGTCGGAGAGTCTCCTTCGAGTACGCCATGATCGATGGTCTGAACGACGGCGTGGCACTGGCGCGAGCCCTGGTGGACCGGCTGGAAGGCATCGCGGGCTACGTGAACCTGATCCCGTACAATCCGATTCCGGGGACGGAGTGGGGTCCCAGCCCGCCAGATCGGATCGACGCATTCCGCGCCGCCCTCGAGGAAGGAGGCGTCCCGGCGGCGGTCCGGACGCCGCGAGGCCGCGACATCGCCGCGGCGTGCGGTCAGCTTCGGCTGGAACGCAGGATCATCGAATCGGCGGATTGAGCCGCGAGCGCCAGTCCTTTCCGAGGATCACCGTGGCATCGAGGTAGAGCTCGGGATCCAGTCGCTCCTCCACCTCCGCACCCCCGAGCGCCGCCGCGACCGAGCCGGCGGCTCCCGGACGACCCGAGCGATCCAGGACAAGAGTGCGCTCGTGGTCGTACCGCCCTGCATTTCCGTAAGTCTTCACATCGAAACCCGCCCCACGGAGCTGTTCGGTGACGCGTGCGGCGGCTCCAGCGTCTCCCGCCCCGTTGAGGACCTCCACCCGAATCCTCAGGCGCTGGTCATCGTAGCTGATGTCAGCCGCCTCTTCGGCTGGCTCCAGGGAAATCGGCGAAGCCCCGTTGGTTTCTTCTTCGGTTCCGACTTCCGGTCCGTCCATGAGAAACGAGGCGGCGAGTGCTCCGATGAGAAGAAGGAGACCGATCGCCAGCCCTGCGCCCGCGCGCCCGTTCACGACGAGACCACCCGGTTCCAGAACTGGACCGAATCCTGGCGCAACGGCAGACCCCGGCCGAGCAGGCGTGCCATCCGCCGACGGATCACGGCCCGAAGCACCTCCGCTCGGTCACCCGGCATGCGGCCTCGAAGCTTCGTGAGCTCCTCGTCCATGTAGCTGCGTCCGGGTTCCAGGAAGTCGGCCGCGTAGAGAGATTCCCCGAGCGCTTCGAACTCCACGTGTCCGGTGGAGTGGTGTGCGATCGCGAGAAGGAGTTCCTCGTCCTGCACACCCGACTGCCTCAGCCGGGCCTCGCAGGCGGGCCCGTGAACCAGTGGATCCGGCCAGCCGGGGCCTGAAAGCGGTCGCAGCGCCTCGACCGGAGAGTCCTTCAGGGCGTCGTGAAGCTGACCGGCAGCCGCCCAGCGGACCCTGTCCTCTGCCGACAGCCCGAGGTCACCCGCCCAGAGTGCCATCAGCTCCGCGACACGCGCGGCGTGGGCGCGGCGTTCCGTTCCGCAGGCGGCCCACTCGGGCAGTGTGCCGTTCCGTCCGGCGGCTTCCACCAGCGGATGTAGCTTGAGCGGCACGTTCGACCTGTCGCCTCCGTCGGGTTGAGAGTTGTTCGCGTTCACGGGGAGGCAGAATATAGGTACTGCCGGGTCGGGCGAAACTCGGCGAAAACGCCGTGGGGAGCGAACCGGGAACCGTTCACGGAGGCCGGATGCCGATCCGCTACGATGCCGTACTGGTCCGGGCGCTGGCTGAAGAGTTGACGGGGCGCTGGTGCGGCCGACGACTCGAAGAGCTGCATTTCGACCGCGAGAACCGGCGTGTCTGGCTCGTTCTGGAAGGGAGCGAAGCGCTCGTCTGGCTTCTCCACCCGGGATCGGGCCACTTGCTCGAGCGTCGTGCCGAAGAGATGACCGGTCGGAAAAGAGGTGGAAGCCGGGGGATTCTGCGTGGCGCACGCAGGCTGGGCGAGGTGGCGGCGGGATCCGACGAGCGCCGTCTCGTCTTCGATCTGGGGGTCGAGTCCCTGGTCGTCGAGCTCCACACCAACCAGTGGAATGCGCTGCTGCTGTCGGGTGACTCGATTCGACAGGTTCTCTGGCCCCGCCATGCCGGTGGCCGGCCACTGTTTCCCCACGCGACCTACGTGCCGCCCGGCGGGGCCCGGTTGTGGGCCGAGACGCCGCCTTCCCCGTCACAATGGGCGGACTGGTGGAGCACCCACGCCGACCGCTCCCGGGAGACCGCACTCGTTCGTGAAGTCGCCTGGACCAGCCGTTTGAACGCCGGCTTTCTCGTCTCGGCGGCTCCTTCGGCGGACCGGGTACGGGAGAGGCTTCTCACACTGCACTCCCTGGTCGATCCGGAGCCCGGCGAGACCGGCTCCGACCCCGGTTCGACCGCGCCCCGGAGCTGGCTTCTGCATCGAGCCCTCGGACTCCAACCCTATCCGATGTCTCTCGAGGAGGAGCGCTCGGTTCCAGCGCGATCGCTGCTCGCAGCCATGCGCGCATCGGCCCGGGCTCAAGGCTTGCG
>JARRPA010000053.1:8179-11946 GCA_037383305.1 Gemmatimonadota bacterium
GACGAGGCGCGGGAACGGGAGGAGGCGGACCGGTTGGAGACGGCTCTGCGCCGCCGACTGGATCGTGCGAGAAAGCGCACGGCGGCGCTGCGACGCCAACTGGGCCAGGGGACCGGATCCTCTGATCTGCGGGAAGCGGGACAACTGTTGCTGGCTCGAAAGGACGATGTGCCGCGGGGTGCCGATGCCGTGCGACTGCCGGGTTTCGACGGGCGCGAGCGGACGATCGAGATCGATCCTGCGAGGGATGCCGTTGCGAACGCCGAGCGGTACTTCGACCAGGCACGCCGCAGGGCTAAAGCGGAACGCGAGCTTCCGGCCCGGATCGAGGCAGCCCGCGCCCGAGAGTCCGAGTTGTCCGCAGCCCTGGAGGATCTCGCGGTCGAAGGAGTCAGTGAGAGATTGTGGCGGCAGGCCGGCGGTCGGGTCGCCGGTACCAGACGACCGAAGGAATCGGAGCCGGCACGGCTTCCGTATCGGCGACTCAGATCCTCAGGCGGCCTGGAGATCCGCGTCGGTCGCTCGGCGCGCGGCAACGACGATCTCACCTTCCATCACTCGGCGCCCGATGACATCTGGATGCACGTCCGGCAGGCACCGGGCGCGCACGTGATTCTCCGCTGGGGCGATCGAGAGCAGAATCCACCCGACAGCGAGATCCGGGCCGCGGCCCTCGTAGCCGCCGAATTCAGCGATGCCCGTTCCAGCGGACTCGTGCCGGTGGACTGGACGCGTCGAAAGTACGTCCGGAAGCCGAGGAAGTCGGCCCCCGGATCGGTGATCCCGGATCGAGTCCGGACGGTATTCGTGGAGCCGGATCCGGCGCGAGTCCGGGCGATGGTGGAGGCGGGCCCGGACGCTCCCTGACGCCCGGGCCGCGCTCGAGCTACTCCGCGGCCGCGCTCTGCGGCTTGCGGGGTACCATCTCGTCACGATTGGCCAGATGCCACGCCGTGGCCGCCACGACCACCGCCGCCTGCTTGAGATCGTCCATCATCAAGCGCTCATAGGTGTCGGCCGCAGTGTGGTGGGTCCGGGTCCCGTACACGATCGGGTCCTGGATGAAGTTGAACCCGGGAATTCCGGCAGCGTCGAACGCCAGGTGATCCGTTCCCCCGGTGTTCCCGTGCTTGACCGCGACGACTCCCAGGTCCCGAAACGGCCAGAGGATCTGCTCGAATATCGGAATCGCCTGCTCGTTCGACTGGTCCCAGATGCCGCGGATCTTCCCGGTACCGTTGTCCACGTTCAGATACGCGGAGATCTTCGGGTGCAGGTCGGGGTGACGCTCGACCCAGGCGCGAGAGCCGAGAAGACCCTGCTCCTCTCCGCTCCAGAGCGCGATGCGGATCGTCCGACGCGGCGTCTCGTCGAGCGACGCGAGGATGCGCATCGCTTCCATCATCACGAGCGATCCGGCCGCATTGTCGGTACCTCCGGTTCCGTAGTGCCACGAATCGAGGTGTCCGCCGATCATGACGAGTTCGTCGGAGAGGTCTCCCCCGGGCAGGTCGGCCAGGGTGTTGTATCCGCGAAGGTCATCGTCGAAGAACTCGTTCTGCACCGACACCTCGAGTTCCACGGGGGTGCCGCCGGTGACCAGTCGGTGCATCTGGGCGTAATGCTCCTGCGAGACCACCAGAGTGGGACCCGGTATCGGGTTGGCAGGATCGCGGCCCGCCATCTCTCCCCCGCCTCGCACCAGCTGGTAAGGCCGCGACGATGGAATCAGCCGCACCGCCACACCCGCATCCGCGAGCGCTGCGGACACCTTCTGTGACTTCTCGCGTCGCGCGCGCCATTCGGCCATCCGCTTCTGTCGTTCTTCCGGCGTCATCTGCTCCCTGCCACCTTCGTCTTCGGGTGGCCCGAGCAGGTCCTCCAACGGCGTCCGCAACGGGTCCGGCTCGAAGTCTGGGCCGGTGACGATCGGCTTCATGGCCAGGACGAACGTGCCGGCCAATTGGTCGTTCATCGCCTCGATCCTCGCCAGCAGCTCGTCCGGGTCGTCTTCGGAGAAGGCGATGACGGGTCCGCGCACCGTACCGTCGGTGCTTCCGGTCCAGGCCATCGCGCGCGCGGTGAGCGGCTGCGGATACGGGGATACCATGCGCCCGGCAAACGAAACCTCTCGCCAACCCCTTCCGAACTCGCCCCACGGCTCCACCGTGACGTTGGACAGGCCCCACTCCCGGAACTTCGCAGCCGTCCAGTCGTTGGCCTCCCGCATGCCCGGGGAGCCGGTCAGGCGGGGGCCGATGACGTCGGTGAGATGATGCGCGAGCGCCTCGAGCCGGGAGTCGTCGAGCCCTTCCGTCCGAATCCTCGCGACATCGTCGAGGTCCACCGCCTCGCTCGCGACCTGTGCGATCAGGCCCGGTGCTGTCAGCCATACGGCCGCGATTCCGACCGAAGCCAGACGCCAGGCCCGTTTCACGCTTCGACTTCCCATGCCACTCCACCTCCCTGTAGTTGAATCGTCCGGCCAGATCCCGATGCGACGGGCGCGATGCCGATCCACCGGATCAACGCACCACGATCAGTCGACCGGTTCGCCGCTCGCCGTCGAGCGTGACCACGTACATGTAGACGCCTGCGGCAGCCGGCGCTCCCCCGTCGAGCCGCCCGTCCCAGGTGAGCGCCAACGATCCGGTTGCCGAATCGGGAGCCTCCCGCTGCCGGTAGAGCCTCCGTCCCGCGATGTCGAACACTTCCAGCGTCAGAGACGCTGCACTGCCGGCCGTCCCGGCCGGAAGCCGCACCGGAAAGCGCATGACTCCCTCTCCGACCCGCAGCGGGTTCGGATAGGGGGGATCCACCTCGAAGTTCTCTCTCTCATCCGGCGGGGGTTCGATCGGATCGGCCCGCAGCTCCGCCAGCCGTGCGGCGGCCGCATCTTCATCATCTGCGGCCAGAAGCCAGAAACGGACCGGAAGCACCTCGCCCGCCATCAACAGGGTCGGCTCGAGGCCCAGGAGGGCGGCTCGGTCCGTCGCCGTCGAAAATCCGGGCAACCCGGCGTCGGAGCCGCCCTGCATGAGCAGGAGCTTGGTCGCGTCGGTGAACTCGTCCCACAGCACGCCGCTCTCCTCGGCGTAGAACCCCCCCGGCGACGGCGACCCGAGCGGAACGTCGGCCCGTGCGAGAACCGGACCGTCTCCCGCGAGAATCGCCAGCGGCCCGCCGCCGTCACGTGACTCCGCCACGAGTGCCTGGAGCCGGGAAGACCAGCGCAGGTTCTCGCCGCCTCCCAGGTCCCAGTCGGCGAAGAGCGCCGGGACAAGACTCGACAGACTTCTCCCGGATCGGTTGGAGATCCACGACGTGATGGCCAGCGCCGCGACCCCGCCGCTCTCCGACGCCTCGAGCTCGGAGCGGACCTCCAGCTGAAGCGGTGACAGGGCGACGAAGTCGTCGAACCAGATTGCGGCGCTCGCGGGCTCCACCTGAGTCCGGGACCTCTGCGGCGCCCAGTCGGTGTCCACCGCAGGGGGCCGGTCCTTCTGGTCCGACCGCCCGATCGTGGTGACGTAGAATCCATCGGACACCTCGCCACTCGAAGCCCGGGATCGCGGCCACACGGCCGAGTCGCCCGAAATCGTTGGCCCCCGCCCGCAGCGCACCCGCCTCGAGCACGAAGCCGCCGAACAGGTTCGGAGGGGCGATCAGCAGCCATCGGCTGAGAACCGGGGAGCCGTCCGCGGCGAGAATCGTGGCCCGCAGCCGGTCGGCGCCATCGAACGATTCGCCGGGCAATTCCACCCGCA
>JARRPA010000054.1:0-8005 GCA_037383305.1 Gemmatimonadota bacterium
GGGGGGTGACCGTACTCGGCACACTCGACTCCGAGTTCGAATTCGAGGGCCGGGTACCGATCAACGGCAGCCTTAGAACCTTCGAATACGGGCCCGGTCTGGATGGTCGTTTCGAGATCGAGGCTCGAAATGACAGGGCGCGTCTCTCGGCGTACTGGCGCACTACGCTGATGGGAACCGTGAACGACACGCCGGTGAACGGCGGGGACGCCATCCACTGGCTGCACTGGGGGAAGTTGAGCGGACTGCTCCCCTTCGGTGATCGGCTCGCCATCGGCAGCGACTTCACGATCTTCCTGCGCGATACGGGCTTCCGGGTGGAGGGACTCGCTCCGACCCGACTCACCGTGCCCGAGATCCGGATCTACGGAAGCTGGGCACTGGCCGATTGAGTTCCCTCACAGCCGCGCAGGTCCGTCAAATTCGGGAGGAGCTCGAGTCGCAGCTCGTCAGGCTGACGCGCAGCATCGAATCCTCAGAGGCCGCCCTCCGGCCCGTCGAACTGGACCAGAGCCGTGTCGGCCGCCTGTCCCGCATGGACGAACTGCAGAACCAGAGCCTGACACGGAATTTGCACGAGCGCGAGGAGATCCGGCTCGGACTGATTCGAAGCGCACTCGAGCGCATCAGCGAGGGAACTTACGGCCGGTGCGCTGCCTGCGGCTCGGCGATTCCCTACGAGCGGCTCGTCGTGTTTCCCGAAGCTCCGGAATGCGGATCCTGTTCCTGAAGCGCTAGTTCCAGTCGCAGCTGCACGCGGACCCGCAGGGTGGCCCGGCCCGGTCCCCCGGGCTCGCGGAAGACCCCCCCGTGATGGGAACCCCCGCGCTCATCAGTCGTTCGACCCGGGCGTCGGCCGGCGTGCCGTTCAACTCGATGCCGGCCCTCTTCGCCAGTTCTCCCCACGTTTCCAGCTTCTCGCTCATGCGGTGCCGGACCTCGACGGTCCGACCGTTCTCGGCGCAGTGGTATTCGTAGATCGCCATGCCGTGAAGTCCTGTTGCTTCGACGAAACGTTCGGCCGGTCTCCATCGAGACCCGGCTCTCGCAGCGGATGTGGATACGCGGCCAGCGCGGCATGGGTTCCCGACCGCTTCGAATCCGATCGGCGCCGCTGGACCCGCCCGGCATCCGCGGTCATCTTGAGCGGGCAAGGTACAAGCGCCTCCCGCCGGGGTCCGACGGCCCGTCGGCGGGCTCCCAACACTGTCAGGACGGAGATCCGTGGCGACAGCATACAAAGATTACTACGAGATCCTGGGCGTCGAGAAGTCGGCCGACCCGAAGGCGATCAAGAAGGCCTACCGAAAACTGGCCCGCGAGTATCACCCCGACGTCAACCACGATCCCGGTGCCGAGGAGAAGTTCAAGGAGATCGCAGAGGCATACGAGGTCCTCGGCGACGATGAAAAGCGAGAACAATATGACAGCATCGGCCGGGGATACTCGGCCGGGCAGGACTTTCGGCCACCCCCCGGCTGGGATCAGGGCGCGGGCACCGAGTACGAGTATAGAACCGCCGGTGACTTCAGCGATTTCTTCGAACAGATGTTCGGAGGCCGAGGCGGACCGTCCTTCCGCACCGAGTACCGTCGGCCCCCGCGCCGGGGAGCCGATCACGAGGCCGAGATCGACGTGTCCCTGCAGGAGGCATTCGACGGAATCAAGCGTCGCATCTCTCTGGAGGCGGCTGAGGTCACGCCCGACGGACAGGTTGAGAGGCATACGAAGACGCTCGACGTCACGGTTCCAGCGGGCTCGGTGGACGGGACTCGTATTCGACTGAAGGGACAGGGGGGCGCCGGAACCGACGGCGCGCCGGACGGAGATCTGTTCCTCCGGGTGAACGTCGGGTCCGACCGGCGATTTGAACTGGACGGCCGGGACCTGAAGACCTACCTGGAGATCACGCCCTGGGAAGCCGCGCTGGGCGCGAAGGTGCCGCTGAAGCTGATGGATGGGAAGACGGCCTCGCTCACCATCGGACCGGGGGCCCGGAGCGGCTCGCAGTTGAGGCTCAAGGGTCGCGGAATGCCGGCGAGGGGAAGAAAGAAGGCCGGGGACCTGATCGCCGAATTGCGCATCGTAACGCCGGACCCGCTCTCCGACGAAGAGAGGCGACTGTTCGAAGAGCTGGCTGAGACTTCGACATTCAACCCGCGCGCGTTATAGAGGCAGGACGATATGATCAACCCGAATACGCCGGCAGAAGGAACCGTAACCGTTGCCGAGCTCGCATACTGTTCCGGCTGTTCAAGAGCGGCCATCGCGGCCCTCCTGGAGCACGACCTCCTGGAACCCGTTCAGTCGGCTCCGGAGCCGAGATTCGCCGTCGAGGCGGTCGATCGCGTCAGGCGAATCCGTCGAATCGAAGTTGAGCTGGAGGTCGGTTATCCGGCGATGGCCCTGGTTCTCGATCTCCTGGACCGCATCGAGAGAATGGAGCGCCGCCTCAGGGCTCTCGAGCGGGAGTCTGGAGGAAGCGCAGGATAGAGCTCAGCCTCCGGGACGACCTGTGGCCATGAGGTCCCGCACGACGACGAATGCGCCGGCGAACACGTCGAGGTACGAAGTGAAGACCCGCCATAGCACGGTATGGGGGAGCATCACAGAGGCCACGACCGCGAGTCCTCCGGCCGTGAAGAGAAGGAAGAGGGCGATCCCCGGTTCCACGTCGCGGTGCGAGAGCGGCGACCTCTCGTCAGCGCTCTGCCTGACCGCGGTGTCGCCGCTCACATCGCTCCTTTAACGGCGTCAATACCGCCAGCTCGTGAGGTCCGCCCCCGGGGGCGCCGCCTGCTCGATCCGCTCGAGGATCCGATTCAGGTACATCGTGTTGTACCGCAGACGCGAGATCGCGTTCGGCTGCTCGTGGTCTCCATTCCAGCAATGCTCCGCGTAGTTCCCGTAGTCCACGACCCCGTTGTATTACGGTTCCGTCGTGTTCTCCAGGAACTCCGCCATCTGGTAGACCGCGTTGTTCAGGTAGTAGTTGTCCATGTCGCCGACGAAGATGTGCAATTTGCCGACGAGATCCGGGCCGATCCTCTCCCAGTCCCGCTCCAGGATGTGCCGGAGGTCGTAGTTGTCCCTCCAGTATCGTGCGACATCCGGGTCGATGAGACCGGTGCGCTTGTCCCAGATCCGCCGAGGATAGCCATCGCGGCCCTGTGGCGAATAGGTGGCCTCCCAGATATCCCACTGACCGCCCGAGCGGCTCTTCGTTCCCAGCACCAGCTCCTTGTGGTTCTCGTTCTGCACGGTGTAGCTGACTCGTCCCAGCCAGTCGCGGTGCGCGGGGCGCAGGGTACGCCCGAACGTGCCTTCGTCGAAATAGGCGTTCCGGTGCTCGTAGATGTTGACCAGCTCGTACGACCGGAAGTCGATCGGGTCGGGGCACGCGGCGAACGCCCCGTTGTATTCCTCCGGGTAGAAGATCTGCGCCGCCGCCGCCTCCCAACCCCCCGTCGAGCCGCCATACAGGAACCGGGCCCACCCTTCACCGAGGCCCCGGAACTTCTCTTCGATGTACGGAATGAGCTCGTAAGTGATCGCATCGCCCCACGGTCCCTGGCTCGCGGAATTCACGGCGTACGAGTCGTCGTAATAGGGAGTGGGATGCTGAATCTCGATCACCAGGTAGCGCGGAAAGTCTTCGGAGGTCCAGAGACGATAGAAGTCGTAGGCCTCCTGCTGCACGATGCGGTTGTAGCACTCCAGATCGAAGCGCTCGCTGTATTCGCACTCGAGGTCCGGATCGGGCGGTTCGGTCCGAAATCCCCCGAAGTCACTGGGGAAGTGCCCGTGAAAGACCATCAGGGGATACTCGGCCTCGGGATGATCATCGAAACCCTCCGGCACGAGGACGTGCGCCCCCAGGTACATGTCCCGGCCCCAGAACTCCGAGAGCAGGTCGCTTCTCATCCGCACATGGCGGATGTAACGCGAGTCGGATGGAGGCTCGATCGGTGGAATCTCACGGTTCAGCACGAGTTCGATTCGCGCTCGACTGCCGGGGTCGATCCTCAACACCACGGGCTCCGAGTAGAGGTTCCCCGGTTTCCGATTCCACTGCTGCCCCTCGCCCCGGTCCGGCGGCAGCATCACCGTCTGACCGCTCGAAAGATCGAATCGCTCGTACCGGTTGAGGACCGCCTGCAATCGATACACTCCGGGCGGCACCTCGGACAGGCTCTCGAGGGGAAATCCGAAAACGGAACCGTCGAACACGACCGGTTCGCCCGCGACCCAGTCGAGGACATCGATCCCGAAGGCCTGTGCGCTGCGGTGCGGCTCGGACCTCAACTGAAAACGAGGCTCGGTCGTTTCGGTCGTATCGGTCGAGATCAGCAGGACGACCCGACCGTCGAACGCGGTATCGCGCTCCGCCGGAACGGTGACCGCGATCTCGAGCCGAGATTCCCCCGCATCCCCGCCACAACCGACCACCGGTAGTGCGCCGAGAACACACAGGCTCGCCAGCTTCCGGAACCACTTTCCTCTGCACTGCCGCATCGATCTGCACTCCTGTCCGGGGTCGCGGGACCTCTCGGTATCTGCCTCAGCCTGCCGCGTCGAAGCGCGAAGCGATCTCCTCGTCGAGAGCGTCCCGGTGCACCATGATCGCCAGAACCCTGAGCGCCATGTAGTCGCCCCGCACCCAGACATAGCCTCTCCGGCCGCTACCCGTGCCGTGCGAATTCTTGATCAAGTACCAGTCGTGACCGTCCACCACACGCCGGTCCACCGCGAGCACGAGGTGGTCATCGGTCGTTCGACCGGTTTCGAAATCGGTCTGCCGCAGCGCCTGATCGGGTCCGGATGGCGCCGCATCGGGAGGCAGAACCGCCAGGCCGGCGCCGTTCCAGCTCGCACCGGGATCCCCCCAGTCCATGTCGAACACGACCGGAAATCCGGCATCCAGCGCAGCGTTGGTCAGCCGCCGGAAGTCATCCAGCGGGACATTGTAGTAGCCGTCGTAGTCCCACCAGTTGTCGGGCACGTCCAGCTCGCCCCGACCATACATCGGAAGGTCGGTATACGATGTGATCTCCCAGTATGCCTTCGGGTCGAGGCCGAGATAGTCGGTGGCATACTCCACGGGCGTCATCTTCCGGCCGGCTACCGTGATCGTATCCGGCGGCGGTGCCAGGTGGCGGTCGAGAACGGCGCGAATCTCGGCGACTATGGTCGCCTCGTTCCAGTCGCCGCTCTCTTCGTGTCGTGTAAGAACTGCGTTGAGATCTTCCCGCATCGCCCCGTAATCATCGACGACCGCAAAATCGGATTCGGGAACGATCCCGTGCTCCGCGACGAGCCAGGTCACGTCATGACTCAACCCGCCATCGGTGAAGCGAGCGTTCTCTCCGCGCCGGCGGGCGAATTCCCGGGCCTTCTCGACGTAGGCCCAGTAGACGGGGTAGTAGTCGGAAAGGTCCAGCTCCGATTTCGCCGCCGCCAGCGACTCGGCGAGCGACTCGTTGGTCCGGAGCGCCTCCGACTCGAGAAGCGCCACGGTCGAGAAGCTCCAGCAGCTCCCTCCCCGCTGGCGCTTGATCGACGTATGAGGGATGTCGGTGCCCAGCCAGTTCGGCGCATGCACGTCATCGAAGAACGCCTCCGGACCTTCGGTCGGCGGCGCCGATTGGGCCGACGACAGGGCGGGAAACGACAGCAGGGCTGAGAGGGCGAGGAAGAACAGCATCGATCTGCGCATGATTCCGCTCCGGCTGGAAAGGTGCCGTGCCTGTGGAGGCCAACTGAATTCGATCCCGGATTCAGCCGCAAGAGTCGTGCGGGAGACATCCCCGGATTCAGCGGCGTCCGGATACCTGTTCTGAGTTCTGCAACACCATTGCCTTCAACGACCTGCGAAAGCGATCGTCTGCGTCCGGCGGTGGCTCGCGGACGGGACCGCGACGGAGAAGGGAGAATCCAGCGCCAACTTGTCGGCCCGCGATCGCCGCAGCGAGACAGGTTGTCCGCGCCGTACCCCGTTTTCGCCCTCGCCTCCTGTGCCAGGGAGGAGCAGATTGGTCTCCTGCTCATACACTGGAAGGAGATCCCGAATCATGACAAGAGCTCATGGAGAAGGCGGACACGAAGCGCTCGTCCTGGAGGCGCGCGAACTGTTGTCCGGAGCGAAGCGCGGTGTGCTCAGCACCCTGGATCCGGAGGCCGGGTATCCCCACGCTTCCATCATCGATCTCGCTGCCGTGGACGGCGGCGATGTCGTCACGCTGATCAGTCGGCTGGCCGTTCACCGCAAGTATGCGGAGGCCGATGACCGCGCCTCGATTCTGATCGCTCCGTATCTGGGCGAAGAGGACGCGATGACGAAGCCCCGTCTCACGCTGGTCGGGCGTCTGGTCCTCGAGAATGATCGCTCCGCGTACCGCGATCGATATCTCGAGGCGCACCCGGAAGCGGAGATGTACCTGCAGTTGCCCGACTTCGATTTCTTCCGCCTGCGGACGGAGAAGGCGCGCTACATAGCGGGCTTCGGGCGCATGGGCTGGGTGGGGGGAGCGGAACTGCGTACCGGGGATCCGGCCTGAAGCGGGTCAACCTCCGCTCGATCGCCCTCCCGGTCGGACACGGAGGATGGAGCTTCCTCGCCGAGCCCGTGCTGCTGGGACTGCTGCTGGCGCCGAAGGCGATCGGATTCCCGGAGATCGCCTACGGAGCGATCTTCGTCCATCTCACCGCCGCAGGTTCTGCGGGGATGCGTCAGGAACGCTCAGACGGACCGGTGCTCGGTCCGCTGGATGATCTCTTCCTGCAGCGCCGGCGACAGATCGCAGAAGTAGTCGCTGTAGCCGGCCACCCGCACGATCAGGTCCCGCCACTGTTCGGGCTCCGCTCGCGCCGCCCGAAGCGTCTCGGCCTCCACCACGTTGAACTGGAGGTGGTGGCCTCCGAGCCGGAAATAGGCCCGAACGAGTCTGGAGATATCCTCGATTCCCTCCTCTCCCTCCAGCAGGCTCGGCGTCAGCTTCATGTTCAGCAGCGTTCCGCCCGTGAGCCGGTGATTCATCTTCGCGGCCGACTGCAGCATGGCCGTCGGACCCAGGCGATCCGCGCCCTGCACCGGGGAGATTCCTTCCGAGAGGGGACGGCCCGAATGACGGCCATCCGGGGTCGCGCCCGTCACCGAGCCGAAATAGACATGGCAGGTCGTGGGGAGCATCTGCACTCGATATCGACCTCCCGTCTCCGAGGGGCGTCCGTCCAGCGTTCGTACGGCGCTCGCGAACACCCTCGCCATCAGATCGTCAGCCCGGTCGTCGTCGTTCCCCCATCGCGGGACCCGGTTCACGAGCCGCTGCCTCAGCGACTCGGCACCCGCGAAGTCCCGGTCCAGTGCTCTCACGAGGTCCGCGAGCGTGATTCGCCCCTCCTCGAAGACGATCTGCCGGATCGCCGAGAGGGAATCGGTGATCGTTCCGATCCCGACCATCTGGACGTACCGGTTGTGGTAGCGTGCACCTCCTGCGTTGTAGTCGCGAGCGTTCGAGACGCAGTCGTCGACCAGGAGCGAGAGGAACGGAGCGGGCATCGACTCTGCGTAGATCCTCTCGATGATCGCGTTGCCGGCGAGCTTCACTTCGAGCGCCTCGGCGAGCCCACGATCGAACGCACCGTACAGCGCATCGAAGTCCCCCTGTGCTCCGGTCCTGACCGCCGTTCGGGACAGCAACCGCTCGCCGCTGGCCGGATCCACGCCGTCGTGCAGCACCAGTTCCAGCACCTTGGGAAGATTGAAGTACCCGGTAAGAATGCAGGATTCCTTTCCAAAGGCGCTTGTCTCCACGCAGCCGCTGCAACCGCCGGCTCGAGCGTCCTCGAGGGATTTGCCGACCCGGAGCTGCTCGGCGACCACCATGTCCGCGTTGAACAGCGATGGAAATCCGTACCCGCGCCGGATCACTTCCAGTGTGCGAGCCAGCACCGAGTCCGGCGTGACGGAGGCAAGTTGGAGATTGGTGCTGGGCTGCAGCAGGTG
>JARRPA010000055.1:0-7804 GCA_037383305.1 Gemmatimonadota bacterium
GCCATGGGGCGCAGGCGACCGTGGGTGCTGGGCGCACAACTGGGCCTGACGCTGTCCTTTCTGGCGCTGATGTTCGTCGACGATCCGGCCAGCCAGATGGGGACCCTGATGTGGGTCGGCATCCTGATCAACGTCTTTGCCGCCACCCAGGACGTGGCCGTGGATGGCATGGCCATCGACCTGACGCCGGTCAACGAGCAGGGGCGCCTCAATGCCTTCATGAGCTTCGGGAAGGCCGCCGGCTGGTCGATCGCTGCAGCTGTCTCCGGTGTTCTGCTGGTGACGTTCGGAATGAAGGTCACCGCCATCGTGGGGTCCGTCAGCTGTGGCGTGATCTTCCTGGCCTTCGTCCTGGTCACCGAGCGCCCCGGCGAACGCAGACTGCCCTGGTCGGAGGGCGAGGCGGGAGGCCCGAGGCAGGCCGCCAGCACGTTCAGGGAGGTGTTCGCCGGGATCAACGAAGTGTTGTGGAAGCCGGTCAGCCTGCTCGTGATGCTCATCATGGTGCTCGACGGGCTGATCGGCGGCTACGGCAACGCCCTGATGCCGATCGCCGCGGTCAAGGTGTTCGGCTTCACCACGCCGCAATGGTCCAATCTGGTAGCCGTCATGGGTATCCTCGGGGCGGGGGTCACGCTGGTGCTGGGACCGGTCATCGACCGGATCGGGCCCAAGCGCATGCTCATCCTGACCGCTTCACTGGTGGCGGTGCACGCCCTCCTCCTGGCCCAGACGCAGTTCCTGTGGGACGACAGCCTGTACGTGAAGGTCATGCTCTCGATCTGGGTCATGATGTCGCCGATCACGATGGTCAGCGTGCTCGCGCTGGCCATGGCGGTCTGCTCGAGCGCCTGTGCCGCCACACAGTTCGCGATCTACATGTCGGTGGCCAACCTGGGTCACTCCGCCGGGTCCAAGCTGTTCGGCATGGTCTCCGAGCAGACCACGTATCCCCAGTCGTACATGCTCCTGGCTGCCCTGGTGATCGGCCTGGTCGTAGTGCTCTTCTTCCATCGGCACCAGCATCGCGAGGGCGACGGCGGACGAGGCAGGCGCGTCCACACGATCTCCCTCGGCGGCGGGGAAGGCGGCGTCTTCTTCTCCGGCGCCATGCGTTGCCCCAAGTGCCGTTCCGACATGCAGCAACTGGATGTGGATGGCACGGTGATCGACCGTTGCCCCCGTTGCCACGGTCTCTGGTTCGATGCGGGAGAAATGGAGACCCTGCGCGACAAGGAGACGGCGGAAGCCATCGACACCGGCTCTGCGAGACGGGGAAGAAGATTCGACAACATCGACCAGTATCGCTGTCCGCGTTGTGGCGGAGTGATGGCCCGGGTCGTCGATCCGCAGCAGCGACACATCGGTTACGAGACCTGTACGCAATGCGGAGGCTCGTACTTCGACGCCGGCGAGTTCCGTGACCTGTCGCAGTTGACTCTGTCGGACGTCTTCAAGCGCCTTTCAGGCATCGGAAAGGCCGCGCGTGCGTGACTTCTGCCGGGCCTCGAGCTCCGCGCCGCAGTCCAGCATCAGTCCCCTGACATCGGGTCCGGCGAATGCCGCGGCCCTCCGGGTCACTGCGCGTGGTCGTTCGTATCACCGTCTCCGCTCCAGAGCGCTCTGCAGGGCTTTCGAGAGCGCAGTCTGAACCTCGTCCTCGTGCGCCACCAGGTACACGGCGTCGAACGCATCAGGAAAGGACTCCACTGCATGCAGGGTCTCATGCACGGCGATCTCTGCGGCAGAGCCGACCGGGTACCCGTACGCGCCGCAACTGATGGCCGGAAAGGCGATCGTTCTCAGTCCATGCTCTCGCGCCAATCCCATCGAGGTCCTGTAGCAAGATTCGAGCAGTCGGGCTTCTCGTCGGTCGCCACCCTGCCAGATCGGACCTACCGTGTGAATCACGAAGCGAGCGGGAAGATCGTAGCCCGCCGTGATCCTGGCCTGACCCGTCTCGCAACCCGAGAGCGATCGGCACGCTTGCAGCAGCCGCGGGCCCGCTGCACGGTGGATGGCTCCGTCGACTCCCCCGCCACCGAGCAGTGAGTTGTTGGCCGCGTTGACGATCGCATCGACGTCGAATGTCGTGATGTCGCCGGCGACAACGATGACTCTGCACATTCTGACTCTACGCGACGTCGGAGTGCACGACCGGTGCTTTCACCGCCTCGGCGCGCGTCTCGCGCTACGACGCCTGTTCGAGCTTTCGGGCGAGGAGCGCGATCTGGTGGCGGTCGTTTACCCGAGCCCGGCCTACGCGATACATGGCCACGAAAAAGAGACCGGCCAGAACGCCGGGTACCAACACGGACAGGATCACGACATCTCTCAGATCGAAGAGGGTCAAGACGGCTGCCACAGCGATCGCGACCCCACCGAGGACAAGCGATACATGCGCCGCGATGGACTCTGCCGAACGCCGCTTCTCATCCCAGACCAGAAGCTCATCCAGGTACGCTCGCTCGTCCTGCGTCAGTTGGATTGTCATGGCTACCTCCGGTGACTCGAAACGGACAGGGGACGGCGGACCGGGAGCGTCCGTAACGGCGAGCCCCTGACTCACGCGCTCAGATGCCCTGAATCAGCGTCCGGGCTTCGCGTGCTCCCCGTGATCCGTCAGCTGGGCATCGAACCACTGATGTATCGCCTCGACGAGCTCCGGATCGTCGGAGCCGTAGCTGATCTCTGCACCTCGCTCGACCTCACGATACGTGATGTTCAGCTTCTCGTGGCCCATGGCCAGGGCATGAAGCCCGGCCATGTTCTCACCGTGGATCATGGCCGGGTCGTGAAAGTCGCCGCGAGCGAAACGCTCGGCTTCCTCTGACAGGTGCGCCCGAATCAGCCG
The DNA here is from genome assembly GCA_037383305.1 of Gemmatimonadota bacterium. GTDB lineage: Bacteria > Gemmatimonadota > Gemmatimonadetes > Palauibacterales > Palauibacteraceae > Carthagonibacter. Next base: position 2,855 of record JARRPA010000055.1, read on the forward strand.
GACCTGCTCAGGATCGGGCCCGTCGGCGACGACGGTCTGGAGGCCACCGTCCGGGAGTTTCTCGAAGAAATGCGTAGTCGCATCGAGATCGAAGGGCATCACGGCCCTTCCCGCCTCGGCGACTTCTTCGTGGCGCCGCTCGAGGTCCGACTCCCCGCACGCGGAAGCAGCGAGTAGAAGCAATACGCCGATAGCGGCCGCGCGACGTCGCCGTCGCACCGCTGTGGGTGGCCCTGTGAGACGCGTGGAGCGAAACAGCCGCGAACGGCTCATCCCGCCATGATCTTCTTTACATCGTCGAGCCCGAGAGCGTTGCCGCCAACACCCCAGTTGCCGCTCGGCACTTCCTCGACGATGACCCAGGTGACGTCACGGAGCTTTTCGCTGGTCACGGATGTCACGGCGTCCGTGATCCTGGAAATGAGGCTCTCCGTCTGCTGCCCGGTCAGCTCCTGCTCGAATACCTTGACTTCCACGAGAGGCATTGCTTCGTATCTCCCCGGTTGTGCTTCAGCCGTCCGGGAAGGGGGTAGATGCGATCCCGGACATGGGTCTGACGACTCGCACCGCGGCTGCCTCCCTTCGCTGCCCGACAGATCGGATTTCAGCGGCCCAACCTTCCAGACAGGCACATCAGACACTCTACCCGACGCTACGAACGGCATTCGCGGACAGCGTCCAGTCCATGTCAGATGGCACGGAGGCAGAATACGACATACAGCTCCGGGGGAGCTTTGTTCTATTCCACTTCTGAGCGCAGCCCGTCTTCCGTTCGGTCATTGCCGAGGTCGGGGCGTGTACGTAACGGTTGCCGGGTCGACCATCAGGTCGTCGAGATGCGCCTGGACCGCGGGATCTACCGAGGTCTGCTTCCGACCCCCGAGGTGTTCGGCCAGGAACTGTTCGATGGCGACCGACATCGCCATCCGGTTCATCTCGCCGCGAAAACCGTGGCCTTCATCCGGAGCCACCATGTACTCGACCGGATAGCCGCGATCGCGCAGCGCGATCACGATCTGATCGCTCTCAGCCTGCTTGACACGAGGGTCGTTGGCGCCCTGGATGATGAGAAGCGGCGCCGCGATCCGGTCAGCGCTGTTGAGCGGACTCTGCGCCTCCAGCTGCGCGCGTCCCTGTTCGGTCTCCGGGTTGCCCATCCGCTCGTAGAAGAGCTGACGGATCGCCGCCCAGTAGGGAGGGATGGTCTCGAGCAGCGTGAGCAGATTGCTGGGCCCGACGATGTCCACCCCGGCAGCGTAAAGATCAGGCGTGAAGGCGAGGCCGGCGAGCGTGGCGTAGCCCCCGTACGAGCCCCCCAGGATCGCGACACGATCGGGGTCGGCGATGCCCTCTTCGATGAGGTACCGTGCGGCGTCGGTCAGGTCGTGCTGCATGGGTCCCGTGCCCCAGCCGCGATCTCCCGCTGCGAGAAAGGCCTTCCCGTAGCCGGTCGAGCCCCGGAAGTTGGGCTGAAGTACGACATAGCCCCGGTTGGCGAACAACTGGACCATGCCGTCGTAGCCGTAGGCATCACGTGCCCAGGGACCGCCGTGCGGCATGATGATGGCCGGGAGGTTCCGGCCGCTCGTCCCCTTCGGAATCGTGAGGTAAGCGGGAATCTCCATCCCATCGCGGGCCGCATAACGGATAGCCCTCATCTCCGCCATGTGCTCGCTCGGCACGCTCGGGCGCGAGCGGTAGAGCCGATCGACGGTCCTCGCGTCCCGGTCGAAGAGGTAGACCGAGCCGGGGTCGGTGGCCTGCGTGACCGTCACCAGCCACATCCGCTCGTCTTCGGTGGACGAGCCGGGCAGGACGTCGCCTTCGGGCAGTTCGGAGCGAAGGAAGTCGAGATCCGCGGCCACGGCGTCGTTCTTCGGGTAGAGGCGGAGGCGGTCCCCGTTGTAGTAAGTGATCTCGATCTCGTCGGTTACATTGGAGAAGGCGGCGCCGCCGAAATCGACACGTCCTTCGGGGTCGCGCTCGACCAGAGTCTCCTCACCCGTGGCAGGATCGAGAAGTACGAGTTCCGTGAGGTCGCGCTCACCCCTGTTCGTCTGCATGTAGACGCGGTCGCCGTCCTTGTGGAAGCGAATGGTGCCGCAGGTCTCCTGAACGTTGCACGAGTAGATCACGCCACCGACCGTCCCATCCTCGTGAAACGGGAGGATCTCGGTCGAGCCGTCCTCGGCGGAACGGAGGGCGAGGCGCGGTTTGCCGTCGAGGTCGAACTCGAAGCCGGTGATTCGATCGGTGTTCTCGTAGATCCGGACACGCTCGCCCGAGGAGAGGTCCACCCGGTAGAGGTCATGCCAGGCGGGGTCGCGGTCGTTGAGCCCGACCCAGATGGTGCCCGGTGTCGCGTCGGGAACGGCGTAGATGAGCGCGCGGATCCCTTCGAGGGGCGTCAGATCACGCGCGGGCGGAACGCCCGTACCCACCTCGGCGGCTGCCTTCGGGTCCAGGGCGTAGAGGTGAAAGTTCTCGTTGCCGCCCTTGTCCTGAACGTAGAGAACGTAGCGGCCGTCCTCGCTCCAGGTGTAGCCCACCACGGGACGCTCGTCGGCCGTCAGCAAGCGCGCATCGTCGAAAGACTCATCGATGCCTTTCACCCAGACGTTCATCACCTCGTCGTATGGCTTGCGGAAGGCGAGGAAGCGACCGTCGGGGGAGAGCTGCGCGCCGGCGATCTCCGGGTCCCCGGTGAACACCTTGCGATCGAGAATCGGCGGAAGGTCGGCATCTTGAAGGCCGGGGGCCGTCGGGCTGGTGCCCTCGACCTCCTGCGCGATCACTGGCGGTGAGACCATCAGCGTCGCCAGAGCGACCAGTGCACAACGAAGCATCAGGTAGGGCGAAAAACGACCTGGCAGGTTCACGGGCCTCTCCCGGCGAGGGTAATGCAGCCGCACGTTTGAATTGGCGCACACAACCTACTGCACCTCGACTGCGGGCGCCTGTCACGGTAAACGTTGGCGACGTAGACGCAGTCCGCCGCGGGGTCCGGCTTCGTTTCGCGCTCCTCAATTCAAGGGCATCGGCCTGACGACTCGGCATTTCTGCTGCGCGGGACGAACGGAGAGCGCAATCTGACCGACCATGATCTTCCCCGCGCCGGCGCCCACACCCGCGCCGGGGGCCGTCGGGCGTATCTTGGAGGGAAAGGACGTGAGCCATGGCCGAAGCGCTGCGACAGGGACGCGATGCGTTCGGGCGCCGGGCTTGGGCGGAGGCCTGCGACCGTCTCTCGGAGGCGGCCGGAGAGCGCCCGCTCGGCGCCGACGACCTGGTTCGCCTCGCGACCGCCGCGGACCTGTGCGGCCGCGACGAGGTGAGCGCGGAGGCCTGGGCCCGCGCGCACGCGCTTCTACTCGAGGAGGACGAGCCGGAGCGGGCGGTGCGCTGCGCCTTCTGGCTCGCGTTCGGCCTGATGAACCGGGGGGAGCGGACGCGGGCCGGCGGCTGGCTCGGGCGGGCGCAGCGACTGCTCGAGGAGCACGACCGTGAGTGCGTGGAGCGGGGCTACCTGCTCCTGCCGGCCGCGCTCGGGCGTCTCTCGGCCGGGGAGGCCGGGGAAGCGCACGTGCTCTTCGTCCGGGCGGCGGAGATGGGCGACCGGTTCCGGGACCCGGATCTCGCGGCGCTCGGGCGCCTGGGCCGCGGGCAGGCGCAAATCCGGCTCGGCGAGGTCGACGACGGCGTGGCCCTGCTCGACGAGGCGATGGCCGCCGTGGAGGCGGGCGAGCTCTCGCCCGTCGTCGTGGGCACGGTCTACTGCGCGGTGATCGAGACCTGCCACGAGCTCTTCGACCTGCGCCGCGCGGGCGCCTGGACGGAGTCCCTGACGAGGTGGTGCGAGGATCAGCCGGAGCTCGTGCGCTTCCGCGGCCAGTGCCACGCGCGGCGCGCCGAGATTCTGCAGCACCGCGGTGCCTGGGACGACGCGCTCGAGGAGGCGCGGGCCGCGTGCGACCGGCTGGCGGGTCCGCCGGGCGAGCCGGCGGCCGGTCTCGCCGTTTACCGCCTGGCCGTGCTGCTCCGGCTGCGAGGGAAACTCGCGGAGGCGGAGCGGGCGTATGGCGAGGCGGCGAAGTGGGGCCGGAGTCCGCAGCCGGGCCTCGCTCTTCTGCGCCTCGCGCAGGGACGCGTCGACGAGGCGGCGGCGGCGATCCGGCGCGAGGCGGAGGAGGGGACGGGCCGCCCGGACCGGGCCCGCGTGCTCGCCGCCCGGGTGGAGATCGCCCTCGCGGCCGAGGACCGCTCGGAGGCGCGGGCGTCGGTCGCCGAGCTGGAGGCGCTCGCGTCCGGACTGGGGGGGCCTTATCTGCGGGCCCTGGCCGACAAAGCCCGGAGCTCGGTCCGCCTGGCGGACGGGGACCCGCGGACGGCCCTCCAGGCGGCGCGCGAGTCGGCGGCGGCCTGGGATGAGCTTCAGGCGCCCCGCGAGGCGGCCCGTGCCCGCGTCCTCGTCGGTCTCGCCTGCCTCGCGCTCGGCGACCACGACACCGCGCGCGTCGAGCTGGACGCGGCCCGCTGGACTTTCCGCCGGCTCGGCGCCCGCCCGGACCTGGAGCGGCTCGATGCATTGGCGCCCGCGGAAAAGTCCCCCGAGGACGACCACGGCCTGACGCCCCGCGAGCTCGAGGTCCTCCGGCGAGTGGCGGCGGGCGACACGAATCGCGAGATCGCCGGACGCCTGTCGATCAGCGAGCGCACGGTGGAGCGGCACGTCAGCAACCTCCTGCGCAAGATCCGGGCGCCGAACCGCGCGGCCGCCACGGCCTGGGCCTTCCGACACGGAATCGTCTGAGTCGACCGCCGGGTGGGACCGGAGCCCGCCGGCCCGCAGCGGCCTCGGGTGCCGGAGCCTCTGCGTGGAATCACCCACGTCCTCGACTCTTTCGCGTGTGAGTACTTTCCCCGAAGCGAAGACCCGGCGGCTCTTCCATC
>JARRPA010000056.1:0-7731 GCA_037383305.1 Gemmatimonadota bacterium
CGGACGGTTCGATTCGCGGCTACGTCCCGCTGGAGGTGATACGGTCCCAGTCGGCCTACGTGTTCCTGCTCCAGCGAATCTCCCGATGAAGAGACGCGAATTCGTGCGACACACGACGGTGGCCGGGACCGCGCTCGCCGTCGGTCCGCGACTACGCCGTGAGTTCCCCGGCAGTTTCTGCCGGGGCCACGGACGCATCGAGTTCGATGCCGGCTGGCAGTTTCTCCGCGGCGATGCTTCAGACGCAGAATACCCCGGCTTCGATGACAGCGCGTGGCACGAAGCCCGGCTTCCTCATACGGCGCGTATCGAGAGCCTCGTGACCGGTGAACCGGGCACCCGGCGCTTCCAGTGGCAGGGGATCTGCTGGTACCGAAAGCGATTCACTCTGGGCCCAGAGACCAGGGGCCGAAAGCTGTTCTTGAACTTCGACGGCGCCATGAACGTCGCGGACGTATGGCTGAACGGAGTGTATCTCGGCCGCCACAGGGGCGGATGGCTTCCCTTCGGATTCGACATCTCCGACCGGGTCGCCGGCGACGGACCGAATCTGCTGGCCGTGCGGCTCGACAATCGAGACGACCCGGTGACCGGTCCCAAACCGCTGCCGCAGCTCGACTTCAATTCGTACCACGGGCTGTACCGGAGCGTGCGGCTGGTGGTGAAGGACCCGTTGCACCTCACCGATCCGATACTGGCGGACCGGCCGGCCGGCGGGGGCGGGTTCGTGACCTGCCCCGATGTTTCGCCGGAGGCGGCCACGATCCGCGTGCAGGTCCACGTGAAGAACGACGACGTCTCGCCGCGCGAATTCCATGTCCGATTTCGCGTCTCCGACGACGATGACCGGACGGCAGCCGAGGTGCTTTCGGACCCCGTGCATCTCTCGCCCGGCGAGGATCGCGAGATCACCCGCGAGGTCCGCCTGCGGGGCCCGAAGCTCTGGAGCCCGCGTACCCCGTATCTGCACCGGCTCCACACCGAGCTCGTCGACGCGGGCGCCGTCGTGGATGCAGAAATGACGAGGATCGGGATCCGGCGTATCGACATCTCGTCCGACGGCTTCCGGGTCAACGGCGAGCGCTTCGTTCTGCGCGGCACGAACCGCCATCAGGAGTATCCGTACATCGGATACGCGCTGTCGGATGCGGCTCAGTACCGCGACGCACGCAGGATCAAGGATGCCGGGTTCGACTATGTCCGGCTCTCTCACTACCCGCATGCCCCGGCCTTCATGGATGCCTGCGACGAGCTCGGACTCGTGGTCATGGACTGCATCCCCGGCTGGCAGTACTTCAACCGGGAGGATCCGGAATTCACGGAGATACAGTACGAGAATTGTCGGCGCATGATCCGCCGGGACCGAAACCACCCTTGCGTCATATTGTGGGAAGTGTCGCTCAACGAAACCGACATGCCGAGAGAGTTCATTCGACGGACGCACGAGATCGGACACGAAGAGTACCCGGGCGATCAGTGCTGGACCTGCGGCTGGACCGAGGGATACGACGTCTTCATCCAGGCGCGGCAGCACGGCGGTTGTCGGGAGGTGACCGATCGGGCCTGTGTAATCAGCGAATACGGCGACTGGGAGTATTACGCTCAGAACGCCGGACTCGAACAGGACGCCTGGGCCGACCTCGCGCCCGACGAAGCCAACAGTCGGCAGCTGCGTTGGCACGGCGAGGCCGCCTTGCTGCAGCAGGCCCGGAACTTCCAGGAAGCTCACAACGATAACCGCAAGACGATCGCCTTCGCCGACGGGCTGTGGGTGATGTTCGACTACAACCGGGGGTACGCCCCCGACATCGAGTCCTCGGGCTGCATGGACCTGTTCCGGCTGCCGAAGTTCTCGCGGGAATTTTTCCGGAGCCAGCGCCCGGCCGATGTGAGACTCCCGCAGGCCGACACCGGGCCGATGGTGTTCATCGCCAGCCATTGGACTCCGGTCTCGACACCGGACGTCCGCGTATTCAGCAACTGTGACGAGGTCGCTCTCCTGCTGAACGGGGAGCGGATCGAGCGGCGCCCGCCCGACGCGGATCGCATCTCGACGCACCTCGCGAATCCGCCGTTCACGTTCCGGCTCGGACGATTCGAGCCCGGCACTCTGGAAGCGATCGGTTACATCGGCGGTCGGAAGGCGGCGCACCACGCGATCCGAACTCCGGGCGCGATGGCGCGACTCAGCCTGCGGCTCGATGAGAGCGGCCGGCGATTCGGGGCCGACGGCCCGGACGTCGCGTTCCTGCACGCCGAGCTTCGAGACGAGGCGGGAACCGTCGTCCCGGACGCCTGGGAGAACGTCTGGTTCGGCACCTCGGGGGACCTTCGTCTCGTCGGCGCGAACCCGTTCTCGTCCGACGCCGGCATTGCGAGCATTCTCGTCGTCACCGATGTCGCGGAGCCGAAGGGAACCGCGTACGCCCTGTGTCTCGCCGGAGACGTCGATCGGATTCGTCCGCTGGCGGCTGCGCTTCCGCTGGACGAGGAGACGTCGCCGCTCGACATCCGGGTGACGATCGATGGCAGCGATCCCGCGACCGGGCCGGTCTATCGCGCCGGCTCGATCTTCTCTTCCGAACGTGTACGTGCGGTCCTCTCTTCGGCGCACGTACCCGTGGTGACAGCCGACTCCCGGACTCCGAAGTTCAGAATCATCGGGAGCACCGCACCGGAGTAGCCACCATCCGTTCCGGCTCGAACGCCGAGGAGCCCTTCCCATGCGCAGATCGCACCTGCTGACCATCTCTCTCCTTCTCGCCGGCCTGTCCGTTTCCGCCATCGCCCAGGAGCCACCCGTCGGGCCGCGCCAGCATCTGCTGATGGACTTCGACTGGAGATTCGCGGCTGGAGACGCAGTGGGTGCGGAGGCGCCCGGATACGACGACAGCTCTTGGCGCCGGCTCGACCTGCCGCACGACTGGAGCATCGAGGGGCCATACGACTCGGCGGCCGTGACTGCGGGAGGGGGCGGGTACCTTCCGACGGGCGTGAGCTGGTATCGCCGCTCGTTCGTACTCCCTCCGGGCCCGTCGAATCGACGCGTCGCCGTCCAGTTCGACGGCATCTATCAGAACAGCGATGTATGGATCAACGGCACGCACCTCGGCCACCGCCCGTACGGATACATCAGCTTCACGTACGATCTCACGCCACACCTGGCCGAGGGCGAGAACGTGCTCGCGGTCCGGGTGGACAATTCCAAACAGCCGAACAGCCGCTGGTACTCCGGTAGCGGCATCTATCGCCATGTCTGGATGAACCTGACCGGACCGCTGCACGTCGGCGAGTGGGGTACCTTCATCACGACGCCGGAGGCCGATGCGGCGAGCGCACTCGTCGAAGCCCGGATCCGGCTGGAGAATGACGCCTACATCTCGCATTCCGGATCGGTGCGCAGCGCGATTCTCGATCCGGGCGGACGCGAGGTGGCGTTCACGGAGAGTCCCTTCTCCGTCGCTTCCGGCCGGCAATCGGAGATCGAGCAGGTATTCCGACTGACTTCGCCGTCGCTCTGGTCGCCGGCGTCTCCCGCGCTATATACGCTGCGGACGACCGTCGAGGACGGATCCGGAGGGATTCTGGATCGCACCGAAACACGCTTCGGGATCCGGCAGATCGCCTTCGACGCCGACCGCGGCTTCCTGCTCAACGGAGAGCGAGTGAAGATGCGGGGCGTCAATCTCCACCACGGAGGCGGACCGGTGGGCGCCGCCGTACCGGAAGCGGTGTGGGAGCGCCGTCTACGAAAGCTGAAGGAGATGGGCGTCAACGCGATCCGCACGGCGCACAACCCGCCGGCTCCGGAGTTCCTCGACCTGTGCGACGAGCTCGGATTCCTCGTAATGAACGAGGCCTTCGACGAGTGGACGCACGGCAAGGTGGAGTTCGGATACCACATCGACTTCGCGGAGTGGCATGAGCGGGACCTGGTCGACTTCATCCGCCGCGATCGGAATCACCCCTCCGTCGTGATGTGGAGTCTCGGCAACGAAATCGGCGAGCAGCACGCGCCGGGCGGAGATGCGGTGCTCCGCGAGCTGGTCGAGATCGCTCATCGAGAGGACCCGACCCGACCCGTCACGACCGGGAACGACCACATCTACGCGGATGATGGCGCGACAACCGAAGCCTTCATGGGCTTGCTCGACGTCGTCGGCTACAACTACGTCGATCGCTGGCACGAGCGTCGCGAGCTCTATGCGACGCAGGATCGCCACGCACATCCGGACTGGAAGTTCATCGGCACCGAGAGCGTCGTCGTGTGGGGCACGCGCGGCGAGTATTCGCTTCGCGACGACACGGCCCGGGCTCGACCTTTCTACACCGCTACCATGATCCGCCCCGAGCAGCTGTGGAAGTTCGTTTCCCTCAACGACTGGTTCATGGGCGACTTCATGTGGACCGGAGTCGACTACCTGGGCGAGTCACGCTGGCCCCGGAAGAACTCGACGTCCGGCGTGCTGGATCTCGTGGGCTTTCCGGACGACGGATACTACTTCTACAAGAGCCGGTGGACCGACGAGCCGATGATTCACCTGTTCCCGCACTGGAACTGGAAAGGCCGCGAGGGGCAGTTCATTCCGGTGCTGGCCTACACGAACGTCGACGCCGTCGAGCTGTACCTGAACGACAGGTTCATCGGCGAGAAGCGAATCGAGTTTCCACGGCAGGGCACGACCGGCACCTGGAACAACTACGAGACACCGCCCGTCTTTCCGACCACCGCGGACCTGCACCTGTCCTGGGACGTCCCGTACGAGCCGGGATCGCTGCGAGCGGTCGGCAAGCGGGGGAACGAGGTCGTCGTTACGGCGGAGACGAGGACGACCGGTGCCCCGGCCGCGCTCCGTCTCGGCGTGGATCGGATCGAGATCCGGGCGGGAGAGCGGGACGTCGCGCACGTCACCGTCGAAGTGGTGGACTCGGACGGACAGGTCGTGCCGGACGCCGACGACCTGGTTCGCTTCTCGGTCGAGGGCCCGGCCCTTCTGATCGCGGTGGGAAACGGCGACCCGACGGACCACGCCTCGTATCAGCTGCCCGAGCGGCGGGCCTTCCACGGTCTGGCGCTCGCCTTCGTGCAGAGTCTGGACGAGACCGGCCGGGTGCGAGTGCGGGCCGAGGCGGAGGGGCTCGCCGCGGACTCCGTCGAGTTCCGCGTCGTGCCCGGCAAACCGCGACCGCGGCTTCCGTGACCGGGCGGCAGAGTGCTCTCAGGACTCCGGGGTCGAGTCCGCCGGGAAGAGATGAGCGCGCGCCGATTCGAGGATCGCAGCGACCGCCGGATGCACGATACGACGCTCGGCCGTGATCGCGTAGAAGCGCTCGCGAACGGACTCGATGCGTCCGACCTTCGCCAGACCGTACTGGTCGCAGACTCGCGTCTCGATCACGGTCGGCACCGCGATCAGTCCCACGCCTTCTTGTCCGAAGACCTTCAGCACGGCGCTGTCCTCGATCTCGGCCACGGTGGTGGGTCGTATTCCCTGCTCATCGAACCAGCGGTCGAGCGATCGCCTGTGCATCGTGTTCGGGGTGGGAAGGACGAGGGGAGCCGCGTCGAGAGAGGCGGGGAACCCCCCGGCGTAGCGTCCGGCATGATCGCTCGTGGCCAGAATGGAGACCCCGCAGTCGCCCAGCGAATGATCGTAGGCCCGGATGCCGAGCGGTCGCGGCAGCGGCGCGTCGCTGAGCACCAGGTCGACGGCGTGCAGGGCGAGCTCGCCGAACAGGACGTCCGGCTGATCCTCCCGCACCACCAGGCGCACGGGCGTCTCCATCCGCAACGCCGCTGAGACCAGCTGCCAGGCGACCATTTTCGGGAGTGCCTGGACCATCCCGACCGTGAGCCGGAGCGGCCGCTCCGACGGCTGACCCCGCACGGTCTCGGTCAGCTCGCGACCGAGAGAGAAGATCTCGTCCGCGTATCGGTAGACGAGTTGTCCCATCTCGGTCAGGACAAGGGTCCTTCCACTCTTCCGGAGCAGGCGTTCGCCGAGCGCGCGCTCGAGTCCGCGGACCTGAGCGCTCACGGCCGGCTGGCTGACCCCGAGGAACCGGCCGGCCGCGGTGATGCTGCCCTCTCTGCCGACGGCCCAGAAATACTCGAGCTGGCGATAATTGAGCTGGCGCACGGGCTATGCGGGAGCCGCCGTCGAGACGGCTCCCGAGCCTCCGGACCTCAGATGTCCAGCCACGTGACGCGGCCGGTCGCGAGATCGTAGAAGCCACCGACGATGCCTACGTCCCCGCTCTCCACGAGCCCCGAGATTACCTCGCTCTCGCTGAGGATGTCCGAGATGGTCTGACGAACGTTCTCTTCGACCGCTGCCTGGACCACGGCGTCGGTCTCCGGATCGGCGGCCGCCTGAATTTCACGGACCGTCTCGAGCACCTCGTCGAGGTTGTCCCGGAGCATCGAAGTCAGGTTGCCGAGCTCTACACCGGCCACTGCCCCCTTGATCGCTCCGCACTGCGTGTGCCCCAGGACCACGATGAGAGGCGTACCGGCCGCCGCCGTGGCGAACTCGAGACTTCCGAGCATGTCGCGGTTCTCGAAGTTGCCCGCGACCCGGCCCACGAAGAGGTCGCCGATCCCCTGATCGAAGATGATCTCGGGCGGCACGCGCGAATCGAGGCAGCTCAGGACGGCGGCCTTGGGGTACTGTCCCGAAGCCGTCGCTTCGGCCTGTGCCATGTAGTCCCGGGGCGTGAGGCGACCCTCGACGAAGCGAAGGTTGCCTTCCTTCAGGTCCGCGAAGACCCCGTCGGGAGTCAGCGCCGCCTGTTCCGACTGCGTCATCACTTCGCTCACCAGCGCCGGCGCTTCCGGTGCCGCGGTCGTCGACTCGACCTCGGTCTCCGCGGGCGCGCAGGCCGCGACGGCGATTCCCAGTCCGACCATCCAGATCCAGTTATGCGTACGCATCGTTCCTTCTCCTATCCCGTATCAAAGCAGAGCCTGAACTCCTGTGAGCCGTTGAACACATAACATGAACTTCTTCATTTGTCAGAACAACAGGCACCATCTTACATAAAACATAAGATATATTTATGTATTCTTCTCGACCGGAGTGCGCGGCCACGCTCTCCGGCTCCTTGCCGCGGTCACTTCGAGAGAACATCATCTTCGGACCGAACATCCGGCCTCCGGCTTCGAGCTGCGTGCCGGTCAGGCTGGCTCTCCTGACGGTGAATGGAAATCCATGCGCTCGACCTATTTCATCGCCCTCCTTTCGCTGGCACTCACCGCCTGCGCTCCCGACGAAACCGAAGTGGACCGCGATCGCGATCCCGACCGCGCGTCGGCGGCGGCGGTCTCCCCCGCGCTGCAGGTCCCCGCATGGACCGAGGACGCGATCTGGTATCAGGTCTTCGTCGAGCGTTTCCGGAATGGAGATCCCTCGAACGATCCGACGCTGGCCGACATGGAGGGCTCGTGGCCCCACGTGCAGCCCGCGGGGTGGAAGCCGACGCCGTGGGGCTGGGACTGGTATCGCCAGGAGCCGTGGGCCGAGGCCACCGGAAAGGACATCTTCTTCACCCTGCAGCTTCGGCGGTACGGCGGCGATCTGCAGGGTGTCCTGGACCGGCTGGACTATCTCGAGGCGCTCGGCGTCACGGCGCTCTACCTCAATCCGATCAACGACGCCCCCTCGCTGCACAAGTACGATGCGCGGAACTACCGGCATGTCGATCGCAACTTCGGGCCGGACCCGGAAGACG
>JARRPA010000057.1:0-7716 GCA_037383305.1 Gemmatimonadota bacterium
GTGAGCGACTTCACCGCTGTCGCCCGCCTGTCGGACGTGCCGCAGAACGGCCTTCTGCCCGTCGAGGTGAACGGGGTGAAGATCGTGCTGGCCCGGTCCGGCGACGGCGTGCACGCCTTGCACGATGAGTGCTCGCACGAAGAGTTTCCCCTCTCCGATGGAGAGCTCGAGGGCAACCAGGTCACCTGCCTCCTGCACGGGGCCCGGTTCGACCTGGAGACCGGGGCGGCGAAGGCCCTTCCGGCGGTGAAGCCGGTGAAGGTCTACGAATGCCGGGTCGAAGGCGACGAGATCCAGGTCAGACTGGACTGAGAGACTGCGTGGCGGGACAATGACCCGGAAATCGCTGGATGTGGAGAGGATCCGGAACGACTTCCCGATCCTCAACCGGAAGATCCACGGTCAGCCGCTGGTCTACCTGGACAACGCCGCCAGCTCCCAGAAGCCGGCCGCCGTGGTGGCGGCGGTCTCCGGGTACTTCCTGAATTCCCATGCCAACGTACATCGGGGGGCTCACCATCTGAGCGTGGAGGCCACCGATGCCTACGAGTCGGCGCGAGCCGTGGTGGCGGACTTCATCGGCGGTCGTACCAAGGAGCTGATCTTCACGCGCGGCACCACCGAGTCGATCAACCTGGTGGCCAACAGCTGGGGCGCAGCGAACCTCGGGGAAGGCGATGAGGTTCTCCTCACGCTGATGGAACACCATTCGAACCTGGTGCCATGGCAGCTCATCGCCGCACGCACCGGCGCCCGGCTGAAATTCGGGGGACTCACCGCGGAAGGCCGACTCGACCTGGACGACCTGGCCTCGAAGATCGGCCCCCGGACCCGCATCGTTGCGCTCACGCACGTGTCGAACACCCTCGGGGTCGTGAATCCCGTGGCCGAGGTCGCCCGGCTGGCGCACGAGGCCGGGGCCCTGTGCCTGGTGGACGGCGCGCAGTCCGCCCCGCACCTGGACGTGGACGTGGTCGAGATCGGGTGCGACTTCTACGCGTTCAGCGGTCACAAAATGTGTGGGCCCACAGGCATCGGCGCGCTGTGGGGGCGCAAAGAGCTGCTGGAGGAGATGCCCCCCTGGCAGGGCGGTGGAGAAATGATCTCCGAGGTGCACCTGGAGCATTCCACCTGGGCGGCCGTGCCGCACAAGTTCGAGGCCGGAACCCCCAGCGTCGGGGACGCCGTGGGTCTCGGGGCCGCGGTCCGCTACCTGTCGAAGGTCGGCCTGCCGGCGATCCACGCGCACGAGCTCGAGCTCACCGAGTATGCCCTGGAGCGGCTGACCGAGCTGGAGGGGTTCGAGCTGTTCGGCCCCCGGGTGGATCGGGTCGGGGTGATCTCGTTCCGCTTCGGCGACATCCACGCCCACGACCTGGCCACCATCCTGGACGCGCGGGGCATCGCCATTCGCGCTGGACACCACTGCAACCAGCCGCTGATGCGGTACCTCGGCGTGGATGCGACGGCGCGGGCCAGCCTCTACCTTTACAACACGCGCGCTGAAGTAGACGCCCTGGTGGACGGGCTCCACGCGGCGAAGACGCTGTTCGGCGGATTCGCCTGAGATCGGCCACCGGCACCACCGTTCCGCGATACCCACGCGGACTCGAACCCGGACACCCCGGCAGATGAACGATCGTGATGCGCCAGCAGCGAACCACGGCACCGAGGTCCAGCTCCAGCAGCTGTACCAGGAGGTGATCCTCGATCACTACCGGAAGCCGCGAAACAAAGGAGTGATTGCGGCGTCCACCCATCAGTTGACGCTCAACAACCCGCTCTGCGGAGACGTCGTCGAACTTCAGCTGGTGGTGCGGGACGGGAAGATCGTGGACGCGGCATTCGAGGGCAGCGGCTGCTCGATCAGTCAGGCATCGGCCTCGATGATGACCGACCGGCTCAAGGGCCGTTCGATCGAGGATGCGCTCGCGCTGGACGAGACCTTCACGCGCATGCTGCATGGAGATGAAGGGGCGGCGGCGGACGAGGACCTGGGAGATCTGCGCGCCCTGGCGGGCGTTTCGCGGTTTCCCGTTCGCATCAAGTGCGCCCTGCTCGCCTGGAACTGCCTGGAAGAGCTGGTCGGGTCCGGCGCGTGACCGACCGTTGATCGGGCGAGTTCTCCAGGGAGTCGGCGGCGTCTACCGGGTCTACGCCGAGGGCGACGAGTTCGAGTGCAGCCTGCGCGGCCGCATCAAGCAGGGCGAAGGGTCCATCGCCGTCGGAGACCGGGTCGAGATCGAGCGGCAGGAGGATGGCAGCTGCCGCATCGAGGCGGTCCTCCCTCGGCAGGGCCAGCTGTCGCGGCGCTCGTTCGCGAAGCGCCGCGAGCAGGTCCTGGCGGCCAACGTGGACCAGCTGGCCGCCGTCGTCGCCCTCGCGCGCCCCGAGCCCGATCTCTTCCTGCTTGACCGCCTGCTGGCGGTCGCCGAGCTCAACGACCTGGACGCCTTCATTGTGCTCAATAAGGTGGACCTGGAGGCCGAGGCGGCAGACGGCGCCGGGGATCGCGGCACGGATCTCCCGGACCTGCTGCGTCCCTACGCGGATGCTGGCTACGAGATCGTCCGGACCAGCGTGAAATCGGCTGCCGGCGTTGATTCGCTGCGCGAGCGGTTGAATGGCCGGATCACGGTGTTCGCCGGGGCGAGCGGAGTGGGTAAGTCCAGCCTCCTGAACGCTCTTCTTCCGGGCCTCGGACTCAGGGTCGGGACCGTCGGCGCCCGCTCGGGACGGGGCCGGCATACCACGACCGCCGGTCAGCTGATCCCGCTGGACGACGGCTCGTTCCTGGCCGACACACCGGGCGTTCAGAACTTCGAGCCGGCGGCGCTGGAGCCGGGTGAACTGTCCCGCGTGTTCCGGGAGTTCCGGCCGTTTCTCGACCATTGCCGGTTCGCCGATTGCCGTCACCGGGATGAACCGGGTTGCGCGGTGCGGGAGGCCGTTTCCGAGGGTCGCCTGAGCGCCCGACGCCACGAGAGTTTCCTCGCGCTGCTCGAGTCGGCCGAGCGGGCGGCGCGGCCCTGGGAACGGCAGGACCCGTGACCCGGGACTCGATCATGCGGGCGCTACGAGCCCCGCCGCCCGAAAGAATCCCGGACGAGGAATGCGAAAGTCGCGCTGCCGTCACGTTTCTCCTCGCTCCCGATTCGGAGGGCGCCGTGTCGGGCCTGTTCGTCATGCGGGCGGCTCGCGAGGGAGATCCCTGGTCGGGTCACGTGGCGCTGCCAGGAGGGCGGAGCGAGGCGGCCGATCTCGACCTGCTCGACACGGCCCGGCGGGAGACTCGCGAGGAAACCGAGGTACGACTCTCGCGGGACGACTACGTGGGGCGACTGAGCGACATTCACCCTCGAAGTGTGCACCTGCCCGCGATCGGAGTGACTCCATTCGTGGCCTGGTTGCCCCGTCGCCCCGATATTCGCGAGAACCACGAGCTTGCAGGACACGTCTGGGTGCCGATCGAAGCGCTCGCATCGCCGGACTACCGCTCGACACTCGTTCGCCGGGACCCTGACGAGCGAGTCTTCCCTACCATCGAGTATGCCGGGGCCGTGATCTGGGGACTCACCCTGGCCATAGTCGACGAGTTCGTCGAGCGCATTCGAAGCCTGAAGTAAAGCGATATCCCTTTACATTCCTGCGGCTGTTCTTCACGACCAGGGGCCGGGATGCCGATCGGGCGCCTTACTTCATGGTAAAGCGCCCGATCGGCGACGGAAAGCGGTTGCTGCGCCTGAATGCGTCGTCCGTGGTCAGTTCACCCAGTCGGCGATGAACAGGTTGGTCTCCCGTGGCAGCTCGTTCCCCCGATTCGAGGCGAAGAGGAGCTTGCTTCCGTCGGAGTTGAACATGGGAAATCCGTCGAAGTCACCGGTGTAGGTGATCTGCTCCAGTTCGCTTCCGTCCACGTTGACCGCCCACAGATCGAACTCGCGGCCGTTCGGGTCGCCCATGTTGGAGGAGAAGATTACGCGGTCTCCGGAGGGAAACATGTACGGGCCGAAATTCGCGGCGCCGTTGTCCGTGATGCGTCGCTTGTTGCTTCCGTCGGCATCCATGATCCAGATGTCCAGCTGGGACGGCCGGATCATATCCTGGGCCAGGAGACGTTCATAGTCCGCCAGGGCGTCGCCCTCCGGGTGCGACGCACGATAGATGATCTTCGTGCCGTCATAAGAAAAGAAAGGTCCGCCGTCGTAGCCCGGGGTGTCCGTCAGGCGGGTGAGTTCCGATCCGTCCGTCCGCATCTTGTAGATGTCGAGATCACCCTCGCGCATCGATGTGAACACGATCCACCTGCCGTCGCGAGAGAGCGTCGCCTCCGCATCGTATCGCGGGTTGTCCGTCAGTCGGGTCAGATTCGATCCATCCAGGTCCGATACGAAGACGTCATACGTCGGAAACAGGCCCCACACGTAGCCTTGCGACATATCCGGCTCGGGTGGGCATTCATCTCCGCCCAGGTGGGTGGAACCATAGACGATCTTCGAGGTGCCCGGGATGAAGTAACCGCAGGTCGTTCGGCCCTCCCCCGTGCTCACGAGGCGCAGGTCACTCCCGTCGGGTCGCATGACGTACTGCTGGTCGCAGCTCCCCTCGCGAGGCGTGGCCTGGAAGATGATCCAGTCGTCATCCACCGACCAGTAGGCCTCCGCGTTCTGCCCGCCGAAGGTCAGCTGCCGGAGGTTCCTGAGGTGCACCTCGTCCTCGTGAATCAAGGAATCCACCGCCCGTGATCCGGTCTCGAACGCCGGATCGACCGCCGCGACCGTCGGCACCGGCGTCTCCATCCCGTCCTCGGTCGATTCCGCCGCCTGCTCCGCCTCGCCTCCACAGGCCGCGAGACCCATGAACAGGACCAGTGCGATCGTAGCGCCCGGTCTCCGGGGCGAAAGCTCTATTCCAACTCTTCGCGTATCGCGCAAAGGATGTCCTCCACTATCTCGTCCCAGGCCGTGTCATCCGTCCTGGTCACCGTGATGAAATTGTCGACCATGAACAGGGCCCTGACGCCCTGAATCCCGAACAGTCGCTCCGCCAGCGGATCGCCCTCGGCATCCGCAGCCGAAAAGTAGCTGCGGCTGTCCTCTCCGAGACTGCCGCTTCCCAGCACGAACTTGGCCGCGCTCGGATTCGGCGTTCCCTCGACTTCGATGTTCAATCGGGACACGGAAGGTCGTCTCCTCGGTTACGGCGCACCGTCCGTCCTCGAACGGATGCGGCCGCAATGTACCCGCCGAGCTTCGCACGGCAAATCCGGGCAATTACGGAGGTGTCAGAAAGTGAGCTCCCGCAGGGTCTCATCGAGCATCCCGACCGCGCGGCGAATCAGTTCGGGTGATATCGTCAGCGGCGGCGAGAAGGAGATGACATTTCCCTCGGGTCCGGCGGGAAGCAGGATCCAACCACGCCGCAGCGCCGCGAGGGTCAGCCGTTCCGCCAGGTGAGGATCGGGCTCCCGCGAGTCCGGGTCGCGAACCAGATCCATGCCGATCATCAGCCCTCGTCCCCGAATCTCGCCGACGGTGGCGTGCCGTGAGACGAGCGACGTGAGCAGACCTCGGAAGTACTCGCCGCTTTCGCGCGCCCTGACGAGCAGATCCAGCCGATCGATCTCGCCGAGGGAGGCGATCGCGGCCGCACAGGCGAGGGGGTTTCCCAGAAACGTCGAGGTATGCTTCGCCTCTCCCGTCGATTCCGGCCATACCTCCATCAAGTCCGCGGGGCCGAGACAGGCGGCGATCGGCAGCGCTCCGGACAACGCCTTGCCGACACACAGGAGATCCGGCACCACGTCTTCGTGCTCGAAGGCGAACATCCGTCCCGTTCGACCGAAGCCGGTGTAGATCTCGTCGAACACCAGCACGAGGTGATGCTCGCGACAGAGACGAGCGAGTCCGGAGAGAAATCCGGCCGGAGGAACGACATCGCCCCCTCGTCCCTGCACGGGCTCGACGACCACGCAGCCGATCGTACTTCCGCCGGGTCCCGCGAGGAGACGTTCGACCGCTGCCAGGGACGCCGCGCCGGGATCGGCGTGACCCACGATCCCCGCCGGGGGGCGAAACGGGTGCGGAAACGGCGCTCGAAACACGTGCCGATTCAGCTGGTCCTCGAACGGTACCCGGAAAAGCTCCCGGTCGGTCACCGCGAGAGCGCCATAGGTGAGCCCGTGATACGCGCCCGTGAACGCGATTATGCCCGGCTTTCCGGTGCGCAGACGCGCCGTCTTCAAAGCCGTTTCGATCGCCTCGGAACCCGAATTCGCCAGGATGCCGCGACATTCGGACCAGGGAGAGAGCTTCGCGAGCTGCTCCAGCAGTCGGACTTTCAACTCGGGCGGGTGTACGTCTCCCATGCCGTGCAGCAGGTGCGCGATCTGTCTTCGAAGGGCTTTGACGATCCGGGGGTTCCGGTGTCCGGCACCCGCTACCGCGAATCCGGCGGTCAGGTCCACGTAACGGTTTCCGTCCGCGTCCCATACGTTGCTGCCGCGAGCCCGCCGCCAGAAGATGGGAAACTCGTCTGAAACGAAGGTGATGTTGCGGGACTCGACCGACCTCAGCCGCCGTGCCAGGGACCGCGAGCGCGGGCCGGGAGGGTTCACCCGAATACGGGGAGGCAGGTTCGATTCGTCAGCGCTCATCGACGCAAGCTGTACCGGCGTCCGGAGAGCGTCAACGAGGCGAAACTGCAATGTGAAACGATCGAGAGGAGATCCGATGGAATTGAAGGGGAAGACCGCCATGATCACGGGAGGCTCGAAGGGCCTGGGCGCGGCGCTCGCCAGGCGGTTCGCGGCCGAGGGAGCCGCCGTTTCGATCTGCGCCCGCGACTCGGGCGAAATCGCGTCCGTGGTAACCGAGATCGAATCGATGGGTGGGCGAGCTCGGGGAACGGTCGCGGATGTAACCTCGCAGGCCGATCTGGACTCATGGCTAGAGGACACGCAGGCGGAGTTCGGTTCGATCGACATCTTCGTGAACAACGCTTCGGTGCTCGGTCCGCGCGTGGCGATCGAGTCGTATCCGGAAGAAGCCTGGCGACAGGTGATCGACGTGAATCTGAACGGTGCCTTCCTCGCCTCGAAGACCGTGATCCCGGCGATGCGTGAGAGAGGCGGCTCGATGATTCACGTCTCGTCGGGCGTCGGAGACCACGGACGGCCGCTGTGGGGCGCCTACTGCGCGTCGAAGAACGCGCTGGAAGCGCTCTCGGAGATGCTGGCCGGGGAGCTGGCGGAGGATGAGA
The DNA here is from genome assembly GCA_037383305.1 of Gemmatimonadota bacterium. Classification (GTDB taxonomy): domain Bacteria; phylum Gemmatimonadota; class Gemmatimonadetes; order Palauibacterales; family Palauibacteraceae; genus Carthagonibacter. The sequence continues at coordinate 7,261 of JARRPA010000057.1, forward strand.
TCCGATCCAACGCAGTGGATCCCGGCTCGATGCGCACGGAGATGCGGGCGGCGGCCTACCCCGACGAGGATCCCGCCGGCGTTCCCACGCCCGCCGAGGTCGCGGAGGTGTTCGTCTGGCTGGCATCGGATCGGGCGCGCGAGGTGACCGGCCAGCGATTCAGGGCGAAGGAATTCGACCCCGACTCGGTGTAGAATCGATCGATGCGCGCAGCCCGGTCGAGCCGCTACCAGTCGTAGACGGTCCAGGCGCCGCAGTCGGCCGCCGGGCACTCGAGACGAACGCGAAACGGAGACCCGCCGCCGCGCGGAGCCGGGTGCCGTTCCACGCGCCGTACCATCGGAGTCGCGCAGAGCGGGCAGGCGGGCTCGCCGCCCGGCACCGGACGCTTGCGATCGTCTTCCTCCAGGCTCTCGCTCACTTCCGGATCCAGCAAAGGCCCGTGGCGGGCTTCGG